>JBFGTT010000175.1:0-6985 GCA_041565995.1 Rhodothermales bacterium | reverse complement strand
TCCTGGGGCATCCCTTCACGGCCCTCACCCTGGCGGTGCTGGCGGTGTTCTACCTGCTGGGCATCCGGCGTGGCTACAGCGCCGACGAGGTGCAGCGCATCGCCACGAAGTCGCTGGAGCCGGTGGGACTGATCATCCTGGTGACGGGCGCCGGCGGCGTCTTCGGCAAGGTACTCGTGGCCACAGGGGTGGGCGAGGCGCTGGCGGCGGTGATGACGGCCACGAGCCTGCCGGTGGTGCTGCTGGCCTTCGCACTGGCCGCCGTCGTGCGCGTCTCGCAAGGCTCGGCGACGGTCGCCATGGTGACCGCCGCCGGGCTGATCGCGCCGCTCGTCGAAGCCGGCACGTACGCGCCGCCGCTCGTCGGCGCCATCGCCATCGCCATCGCCGCCGGCGCCACCATCCTCTCGCACGTCAACGACTCGGGCTTCTGGCTGGTGAGCCGCTACCTGGGCCTCTCCGAAAAAGACACCCTCCGCTCGTGGACCGTGATGGAAACCATCGTGGGAGGCACGGGCCTGCTCGTGGTGCTGGTGATCAGTTTCTTCCTCTAACGGTGTGTTCCTGAACCGAAGGTCGTATATTTCGAACGGCTCGCTCCTTTCGTCACGCACCGGGAATCTACCCATGACCGGCACCAACCCTTCTCGCCGCCGCTTCGTCAGGACACTCGCCGCCGGGACGGCCGGGGCGGCGATCGGCCTGCCTGCAAAGAGCTACGCGCGGATCCTCGGCGCCAACGACCGCATCGGCGTCGGGATGATCGGCATGGGCCGCATGGCGCGCGGCCACCTCAACACCCTCGTGGAAGATCCCGGCGCGCAGGTGCTGGCGCTCTGCGACGTCTACGAACCCAACCTCCGCTACGCCGCACGCTCGGCGCCCGAAGCGCAAACCTACGGCGACCTGCGCCGCGTGCTCGACCGCGCAGACGTCGACGCCGTCGTCGTCGCCACCCCCGATCACTGGCACGCCCTGGCGACGATCATGGCCTGCGACGCCGGCAAAGACGTCTACGTGGAAAAGCCTTCGTCCGTCACCATCGGGGAGGGGCGCAAGATGGTGGAAGCGGCGCGACGCCACAACCGCGTCGTACAGGTGGGCACGCAGCAGCGCTCGGGCGCGCATTTCCAGTACGCCGTCGAAATCGTCCGCAGCGGCATGCTCGGCCCCGTCAGCTTCGTACGCACCTGGAACTACAGCAACGACTACCCCGACGGCATCGGCGCCCCGCCCGACTCCGATCCGCCGCCCGGCCTCGATTGGGACCTGTGGCTCGGCCCGGCGCCGAACGTTCCCTTCAACCCGAATCGCTTCGGCGTCTTTCTCGACGAAAACCTCGCCTACGCGCGCTGGGCCAACTTCCGCTGGTTCTGGCACTACGCCGGCGGCATGATGACCGACTGGGGCGTCCACCTGCTCGACGTCGTGCAGTGGGCCATGGACGTGGCGTATCCGCAGGCCGTCGCCGCCATGGGAGGCAAGTTCTACCTGACGGACAACCGGGAGACGCCCGACACGCTGCAGGCTACCTTCCGCTATCCGACCTTCGTGTGCACCTACGAGAACCGGGTCTGCAACGCCCGCCCGATGGACGGCCACGGCTACGGCATCCTCTTCCACGGCGCTGCCGGCACCCTGTACCTCGACCGGAGCGGCCTCGAAATCATGCCCGAGCCGGGCAGCGACGTGCTGCCTGCAAAGATCGAAAGCGTCGGCGGCGACCACGCCCGGCACGTGCGCAACTTCCTGGCGTGCGTCCGCTCCCGCGAAAAACCGATCAGCGACATCGAGGTCGGCCACCGGTCCAGCAGCACGGCCATGCTGGGCAACATCGCCTACCGCACCGGGCGGCAACTCGCCTGGGACGGCGCCAACGAGCAGGTCGTCGACGACCCCGAAGCCAACCGATACCTCCTGCCCCAGACGCGCGGTCCCTGGACCCTCTAGCACCGGGACGCGCGTGCACGAGCAGTGCGATCCCCATCATCACCATTCCAAACGTCATGGCTGATAAGAAATCCTCCCGCCGCGACTTCCTGCGCCTGGCCGCCGCCACCACGGTGGCCGCCGGCGTAGCCGCCCCCGTCGTCCTGGCCTCGAAAAAGACCGTGACGCTCAAGCCCCCGCCCCGGCCCGTCGCCCCCGCCGACACCCTCCGCATCGCCACCATCGGCATGGGCATCATCGGCTTCATCGACACCGAGACGGCCCTGGAAGTCCCCGGCACCGAACTCGTGGCCGCCGCCGACTGCTACGACAGCCGCCTCGTGCGCACCAGAGAGGTCTTCGGCAACCACGTCGAAACCACGCGCGACTACCGCGAGGTCCTGGCCCGCCCGGACGTCGACGCCGTCCTGCTCTGCGTCCCCGACCACTGGCACGCCCGGATGTCGGTCGAGGCGATGGAAGCGGGCAAAGCCGTCTATTGCGAAAAGCCGATGGTGCACGAGGTCGCCGAAGGCGCTTCCGTGATCGAAGCGCAGAAAAGGACCGGCAGGGTCTTCCAGGTCGGTAGCCAGTACGCCAGTTCCATGCTCTACGGCAAGGCCAGGGAACTCTACGAGGCCGGCGCCATCGGACGGGTCAACATGGTCGAGGCTACGATGAACCGCAACTCGGCCCTCGGCGCCTGGCAGTACTCCATCCCGCCCGACGCCTCCCCGCAAACCATCGACTGGGACCGCTTCCTCGGCGACGCCCCCCGGCACCCCTTCGACGCCGACCGGTTCTTCCGCTGGCGCAAATACTGGGACTACGGCACCGGCGTCGGCGGCGACCTCTTCGTGCACCTCTTCACGGGCATCCACCTGGTCCTGAACGCCGTCGGACCCACCCAGGTCGTCTCCACCGGCGGCGTCCGCTTCTGGACCGAAAAGCGGGAGGCCCCGGACGTGATGATGGCCCTCTTCGACTACCCGAAGACGGACCACCACGCGCCGTTCTCGCTCTCGCTGCAATGCAACCTGGCCGACGGCAGCGGCGGCGGCTCCGTCTTTCGGTTCATCGGCGACGAAGGCGCGCTCACGGTCGAAGGCAACAGCCTGACGCTCTCGCAGTCGCCCCGCCGACGCCCGCCCGACGACGCCGTCATCCGGGGCTACAACTCCGTCCGGACGTTCTCGGAGGCCACCCAAAAGGCCTTCGCCGAGCAGTACAAAAAAGCGTTCCCCACGCCGGACCTGGGCAGCATGGACCGCAAGGAGACCTTCGAGACCCCGCGCGGCTACGACGACCGCTTCGACCACTTCGTCAACTTCTTCACGTCCATCCGCGAAGGCAAGCCGGTCTACGAAGACGCCGTCTTCGGCTTCCGCGCAGCCGCCCCCTCACTCCTGTGCAACATGAGCTACCGGGATCAGAAGATCTACCGCTGGGACCCCGTGGCGATGCAACTCCGCGCGTGAGCCGGCCGGGGGAGAAGGGTTGGACGTATGGACGAGAAGGCCAAAGAAAGAAATCGTCCCCACGTCCACACGTCCATACGTCCAGACCTCAATCCGGCAGGGCGAAGGCCACGTAGGCGTCGCCGGAGCGCGTGCCCATCTTGCCGCCGCCGGCGGCGATGACCACGTACTGCCTGCCCCGGACTTCGTACGTGGCCGGCGTGGCGTAGCCCCCGGCGGGCAGGGTCGTCTCCCAGAGTACCGCGCCCGTAGCCTTGTCGAACGCCCGAAACCGCTCGTCTTTGGTGGCGCCGATGAAGATCAACCCGCCGGCGGTGACGACGGGGCCGCCGTAGTTCTCGGTGCCCGTCGGCGGAAGGCCGCGCGCGGTCAGTTCGGGGAACGCACCCAGCGGCACCTGCCAGACGATCTCGCCCCGGTTCAGGTCGATGGCGTTGAGCGTGCCCCAGGGCGGCTTGACCGCCGGGTAGCCGTCCGGGTCGAAGAAGCGGTTGTAGCCGGTGTGTCCGTAGGGCGACCCGGCGAAAAACCGACCGAGCGGGTCCACCTCGACGGCCTCCGGCGCCGCGCCCGCCTGGTCGAAGAGAAAGGCCACGAGGGCGTCCCGCTCTGCTTCCGTGAGGAACTGAAACGACGGCATGAAACCCTTGCCGCGCGCGATCTGCTGCCGCACCTCCGCCTCGCTGAACCGCTGCGCCAGGTCGATCAGCGAGGGAAACGTCTGCTCGGCGTTGCCGCGCCGGTCGGCGCCGTGACAGCCGGCGCAGTGGACCGCGTAGAGGGTGCCTCCCCGGGAGCCGGGGCCGCCGGCGGCGGGCGCCAGCGGCACCATCGTCAGAATCCACGGCATCTCGTTCGCGTTGACGTAGAGCCATCCGGTGGCCGGGTCGTAGGCCGCCCCGCCCCACTCGCCGCCGCCGTCGAAGCCCGGAAAGATGATCGTGCCCTGCGTGCTCGGCGGCTCGAACGGCCCGCCCGAACGGACCTGCCGCAGGCGCGCCAGCACGGCGGCGCGCGCTTCGGGCGAGATATCGGTCAGGTCGTCCTCCGTGAACTGCTGCCGGGCGAAGGGCGGCGGCTTCGTCGGGATGGGCTGCGTGGGCCACGTCACCTCGCCTTCGAGGTCGGAGGACGGCACCGGGCGCTCCTCGATGGAAAATAGCGGCGCGCCCGTCTCCCGGTCCAACAAAAAGACGTAGCCGGACTTGGTGATCTGCGCCACCGCGTCGATGCGCCGGCCCGCGTGCTCGACGGTGACGAGGTTGGGCGCGGCGGGTAGATCCCGATCCAGGACGTCGTGGTGGACCGTCTGGAAGTGCCAGCGGCGCTCGCCGGTGGCGGCGTCGAGCGCGAGGACCGCGTTGGCGAAGAGGTTCTCGCCCTTGCGGTTGCCGCCCCAGAAGTCGAAGGCCGCCGAGCCGGTGGGCAGGAAGACCAGGCCGCGCCGCGCGTCGAGGCTCAGACCGCTCCAGGCGTTGGCGCCGCCGACGCGCTCGTAGGCGTCCTCGGGCCACGTCTCGTAGCCGAACTCGCCGGGGTGGGGGATGGTGTGGAAGATCCACCGGATCCGGCCCGTGCGCACGTCGTAGGCGCGGATGTGGCCGGGCGCCGTGGCCGGGCCTTCCGAGAGCGAGGTGCCCTGGATGAGCAGGTCCCGGTAGACGATGCCGGGCGTGCGCGCCGCCACGAACAACCCCGTCACGTCGCGGTCGAGGCCGTCGCGCAGGTCCACCGCGCCGCCCGCGCCGAACGTCGGGATCGGGCGGCCCGTGCGGGCGTCGAGCGCGTAGAGCTTCGAGCCCGCCGAAAACAGGATGCGCGCGTCGTCGCCGTCCGCCCAGTAGACCACGCCCCGGTTGACGCCGGGGCCTTCCTGCACCGTGGTGTCTTCGGCAAACGGATCGAACGTCCAGATCTCCGCGCCGGTGGCCGCGTGGAGGGCGAAGACCTTCAACTTCGGCGAGGTGGCGTAGAGCACCGTGTCGATCACGATGGGGTTGCACTGGATCTGCGTGCGGCCCGTCGTGTCGGCGTCGCCGGCGTGGTAGACCCACGCCACGTCGAGCCGGGCGACGTTCTCGCGGTTGATCTGGTCGAGCGACGAGTACTGGCTGCTCGTGTTGTCGCCCAGATAAACCTCCCAGGTGCGGTAGGCGTCGTCTTCGGCGGCGCACCCCGCCAGGATCAGCAGGAAGGCCAGGGCAGGCGTGACGGGTCGGCGCATACGTTTTCGGCGGAAAGGAACGCGGCGTGCTAAAGCGTTCGCGTGTCATAACTCAAACACCCAAACACGTTAACACCTGAACACGCAATGTCCGTTCATCGACGCTGGAAGTAAAACCAATCGACGACGCATCTAAAGGTCTCGGAGAAGGCTGGCTAACGAAAAGTGCGTGTCTCAAACCTACGAAAAACTCCCGACCTGCGCGCGGTTTTATGACCTTCGAAAACACCGGAACGCTTTTCGTCGCCTGCAAACCGTGGATATTAATCATGGCCTCCTCCTAGAGCCTACCTTGTAGTGCTCTCGTTCCACAAAACAAACCCCGGGAGGACGACCATGAGATTCTACCAGGTCCAACCCCAGCAGCGCTACTTCTGCGGCATCGACCTGCCCGTGTAGCCAGCCTCAGGAGGGGACCTCGGTTGGGGCACCCTCGCGACTTGACCTGGTTGCAATTGAACCACATACGTTGCAACCTCCTCCATCTTCCGGCATTCCATCATGAGATCATCAGGAGCATAACCCCTACGTCAATGGCCAAAACCCAGAATCTTGTTTGGTTCGGCATGAAAATAACGCCCGAACAAAAACACAAAATCAAGCTGCTGGCCCAACGCGAAGGAACCTCCGCGAAAGAAGCCGTCATGCGCGTGATCGAGCAGGCTCTCGAAGGTGAATCTGTTGAGGTACCTGAAGGCTCCTTCCTCGATGGCATCGAACACCTCGTCGGTTCGGTGGAAGGTCCCCGCGACCTTTCCACTAACCCCAAATACGTGGATGGCTTCGGCAAATGAGGGTTTTGCTCGATACAGGGCCGCTCGTGGCTTTGCTCAACCGTAGAGACGCGGCCCATCGCTGGAGTGTAGAGCAAGCGACCAGGCTCAAGCCGCCCTTTTTCAGTTGTGAGGCAGTCATTACAGAGGCTCACTTTCTGCTCAGCGGCGTACCGTTGGGCCCTGAGCGCTTGACTGATTTGATTGCTTCGGGTCGGTTGGATTTATCGTTTTCGTTCTGGGCGCATCACGCGCGTGTCGGGGAGTTGATGGGGCAGTACAGCAATGTACCGATGTCGTTTACAGACGCGTGTCTTGTTGCGATGGCTGAAGAGGCAGACAGTAGGATTTTCACGTCGGATGGTGACTTTCACCTTTATCGAAGGCACGGTCGGGAAGCTCTTCAACTGATTATTCCGTAGAGGCTGGCATGTGCCCTATAATATCAACGCTCTGAAAAAGCTGTGCAAGCTTGCCCGCGTGTCATCCCGAACGAACGTGAGGGATCCCCGTCGGTAAAACCAGGCTTACATGGAATCGCTGGGGATCCCTCCTCCCTGCAGTCGTCGGGATGACACGGC
>JBFGTT010000174.1:0-6997 GCA_041565995.1 Rhodothermales bacterium | reverse complement strand
CGCGGCCTATCCGGCCCGAACACGTCGCCGAGGCCCTGGAGGCGGCGCCGGACGGGCCCGTGGCGGAGGGCGCCGTCGGGGCGGGCACGGGCACCGTCGCCTTCGGCTGGAAAGGCGGCATCGGCACCAGCTCACGCAGGCTGCCGGACAACCTGGGCGGTTCTACCGTCGGTGTGCTGGTGCAGACGAACTTCGGCGGCGTGTTGGCGATCAATGGCGCCCCCGTAGGCCGCGAACTCGGGCAATATGCCTTTCAGCGTGCCCTCAGCGACGGCGGCGACGGCAGCATCATGATCGTCGCCGCCACCGACGCGCCGCTCGACGCCCGTCGCCTCGAACGCCTCGCCCGGCGCGCCCTGGCCGGTCTGGCCCGTACCGGCGCCGCCCTGACCAACGGCTCGGGCGACTACGTCATCGCCTTCTCCACGACGGGTTTTTCC
The DNA here is from genome assembly GCA_041565995.1 of Rhodothermales bacterium. GTDB lineage: Bacteria > Bacteroidota > Rhodothermia > Rhodothermales > JBFGTT01 > JBFGTT01. The sequence continues at coordinate 6,557 of JBFGTT010000174.1, read as the reverse complement.
GAGGATCTCGTGCCCAACGACGCCCTCTCGCCGCTCTTCCAGGCCGTCGCCGAGGCTACCGAAGAGGCCGTCTACAACGCGCTCTTCCGGGCCGTGACCGTCGCTGGCCACCGGGGCGTCGTCGAGGCGCTGCCGCTCGACCGCACGCTGGAGATCCTCCGGCAGCACGACGCGCTCGGCTGGGACCGCGCGCTGCCGCCGGGGCGGCACTGACGGCGCGCTCCGGCGTATCCTCCCGGCCCGACGCCCACCCGACGCACCGTGCTTCATGCCCGACTTTCCTCCCCTGCGCAACGACCTGATCCTCCGCGCCGCCCGCTGCGCGCCCACCGAGCGCACGCCGGTGTGGATCATGCGGCAGGCGGGGCGCTACCTGCCCGAATACCGCGCCCTGCGCGCCGAAGACGACTTTTTCACCGTCGTCCGCACCCCCGCGCTGGCCGCCGAGGTGACGCTTCAGCCCCTCGAACGCTTCCCGCTCGACGCCGCCATCATCTTCTCCGACATCCTGGTGGTGCCCCAGGCGATGGGGCTGGCCGTCGAGATGATCCCGGGCCAGGGGCCCCACTTCCCCGACCCGCTCGGCGTGCCCGACGACCTGCGCCGCCTGCGCACTCCCGACGTCGAGGCCGACCTGGGCTACGTCTTCGAGGCCCTCACGCTGACGCGGCGCCTGCTCGACGGGCGCGTGCCGCTCATCGGCTTCTGCGGCGCTCCCTGGACGCTGACGGCCTACATGATCGAGGGCGGGGGCAGCAAGACCTTCGTGCGGTCGAAGACCTGGCTCTACCGCCATCCCGGCGCGGCCCACCGGCTCTTGCAGCGTATCACGAGCGTGCTGGTGGATTTCCTCATCGGGCAGATCGACGCCGGGGCGCAGCTCGTCCAGGTCTTCGATAGCTGGGCGGGGCTGCTGGCGCCGGAAGCCTTCGAGGCGTTCGCGCTGCCCTATCTGCGGCAGATCGCCCAGGAGGTGGGCGCGGCGCGGCCCGGCGTACCCCGGATCGTCTTTGCCCGGGGCGCGCACTACGCGCTGGACGCCCTCGCCGCCGCCGGCTACGACGTGGTGAGTCTCGACTGGACGATGGACCCGCGCCGGGCGCGGCAGCGCGTGGGCCAGGGCGTAGCCTTGCAGGGCAACCTCGATCCCTGCGTGCTCTACGCCGATCCGCCGACGATCCGCGCCGAGGTCCGCCGCATGCTCGCCGCCTTCGGCCCCACCGGCCACGTCGCCAACCTGGGCCACGGCCTGCACCCCACGCACGACCCCGAACACGTCCGCGCCTTCATCGACGCCGTGCAAGGATAGGAAAAGGGACATAGAAAACCGAAAAGGGTTGAGGAGCAGCCACCCTTTACCTTTTCCCATTTTCCAATAACCAATTCCCATTTCCCGACAGCCGTGTCTCTCGACGTGCTTTACCTCGACAACCACCTGCTGGTGGTCAACAAGCCGGCGGGGATGCTCTCGCAGGGGGACGAGACGGGCGACGCGTCGCTGCTCGAGGTGGGCAAGGCGTTGCTCAAAGAGCGGTTTGGCAAGCCGGGGAACGTTTACCTGGCGCTGGTGCACCGCCTCGACCGTCCGGTCTCCGGCGTGATGGTGCTGGCGCGCACCTCGAAGGCCGCCGCGCGTCTCTCCGAGCAGTTCCGCGCGCGCGTGCCGCAGAAGCGCTACCTGGCCGTGGTCGAAGGCGCGTGCGAGGGGGAAGGCACGTGCGTCGATTTTCTGGTGAAAGAAGACCGGCGGGTGCGCGTCGTCGAGGCCGGCTATCCGAAGGCGAAGCGGGCCGTGCTGCGCTGGCGGGCCGTGGCCGTCCGCGACGGCCTCAGCCTGCTCGACGTGACGCTGGAGACGGGGCGGCCCCACCAGGTCCGCGTCCAGCTGGCGCACCGGGGATGGCCGGTGCTGGGCGACTTTCGCTACGGCGCCCGCCGCCGCCTCGACGGGCGCAACCTGGCTCTCCACTGCTACCGCCTCACCCTCGAACACCCCACCCGCCGCGAGCCGATGACGTGGACGGCGCCGCCGCCCGCTTCGTGGAAGGGCCTGTTCGACCGGGAGATCGAAGCGAGGAGGGCGGAGGGAGCAGGGTGAAGGGATGGATTTCGTCCATCGTCTATCGTCCAACCTTTCATAGCACGACAAAGCAACCGGTGTTACGCCATCCGGTAGGTGTGCACGCCTTTGGCGCATTCCGAGGGCGAGGGCAACACGCAGACCGCGTCGGTGCGGAACGGGTCGAGGACGATGGGGACGTGCTGGTAGGTCTCGAAGCGGCCCGCGCCGCGCTGGAACTGCGCGCCGATGGCCTTGCGCAGGTGCTCGAAGGCGGCGGTGCCGACGACGATGTACCGGGCCTCGACGCCGGCCTCCTGCAACTGCCGGATGCCGTCGTGGATAAAATCGAGGATCTCTTCGCGCGGCGGGGCGTGTTCGATGATGGTCATTTTTCCGGGCGGCGATGGCTTTTCGGGGAGCGGCCGGTTCTTTCAACGTCCTGGCAGGGTAGGAAGATCGTAGAAGCATGAAAGATGATCCGCAAAGGGTGGCGCGTTTGCGCGAGGAGCCGCGCACAGACGTGGCGATGGCATACCGCGTGCAGCGCTTCGTCGAGGCGTTGCAGACGCGCATCTGCAAGGCGCTGGAACGGCTCGAAGGCGCCGCGCGCTTCCGCAGCGACGCCTGGCAGCGCGAGGGCGGCGGAGGCGGCCTCACGCGTGTGCTCGAAGGCGGCGAAGTCTTCGAGAAGGCGGGCGTCAACACGTCGGCGGTGCACGGGCTGCTGCCCGAGAAGATGGCCCGCGTGCTCGGCGTCGCGCGCGCGCGGTTCTTCGCTACGGGCCTCTCGCTGGTGCTCCATCCGCGTTCGCCCTACGTGCCCACCGTGCACGCCAACTTTCGCTACTTCGCCCTCGGCGAGGACCTCCTCCGCCCCGACGACCAGTGGTTCGGCGGCGGCGCCGACCTGACGCCCTGCTATCCCTCGCTCGAAGACGCCCGGCACTTCCACCGGGCCTGGAAGCAGGTCTGCGACCGACATCCCGGCGTGGCCGACTACGCCGCCTTCAAAAAGGCATGCGACGACTATTTCTACCTGCCGCACCGGGGCGAGGCGCGCGGCGTCGGCGGCATCTTCTACGACTACCTGCGCGACGACCCCGAAGGCGCCTTTCACTTTACGCGCGAGGCGGGTCGCGCCTTCCTCGGCGCCTACCTGCCCCTCGTCGAGCGACGCAAAGACCGGCCCTTCGGCGAGCGCGAGCGGCGCTACCAGGCCCTCCGGCGCGGGCGCTACGTTGAGTTCAACCTGCTCTTCGACCGGGGCACCCGCTTCGGCATCGAGACGCAGGGCCGCACCGAGAGCATCCTGATGAGCCTGCCGCCCGACGTGGCCTGGCGCTACGACTGGCGCCCCGCCCCCGGCACCCCTGAAGCCGACGCCGAGCGGTTCTTCCAACCCCGCGACTGGCTCGCCCCCGACGCCGAAGACCCCGGCGCCTGAGCCGCGCCCGGCCCGGCGCCCCCCTGGCTCCTCCAGACATCCTCCCGCCTCTCCACGCGCTGTCAACGGGGGATTAGTCAAAAGTTCAACGTGCGGGGTGGAGCATTGCAGGGGACGTATTGTAACATTCCGACCACGTAGCCCCTCGTTCGTTTGCCAGAGTTGGCTAGAGATGACGCCGCGCCAGTTTCTGAGAAAATACCGGTACGACTCGCGTCTCGTCACGGGGCGGTATTATCCGTCCGAGTCGCTGGCGGTACAGCGCGGCGAGCGCGTCGGCGTGGTGATGTTCAACCTGGGCGGGCCGGAGAAGGTTGAGGACGTGGCGCCTTTTCTCTACAACCTGTTCATGGATCCGGCCATCATCGACCTGCCGGTGCGCGGTTGGCTGCGGCACTCGCTCTGCCGGTTCATTTCGACGAACCGCGCCAAGTCGGTCGGCAAAGATTACGAGGTCATCGGCGGCGGCTCGCCCATCAACCGGCTCACGCGGGAGCAGGCCCAGAGCCTCGAAGCGCTGCTCAACGGCCAGTTCGGCCAGCCGGCGGGCGTGACGTTCCGGACCTACATAGCCAATCGCTACTGGCACCCTTTGAGTGAGGAGGCCGCCGCGCAGATGCAGCAGGACGGTATCGACAAGGTGGTGTTGCTGCCGCTCTTCCCGCAGTATTCGAAGACCACCACCGGCTCGTCGTTGCTCTACTGGTGGATGCTCGAACGCGAAGGCGAGATCCCCCGCTGGCCCACCACCCACGTCACCGAGTACGCCGCCAACCCGAAGTACGTGCAGGCGCTCAGCGAGCGCATCGACGAGGCGCTGCAACGCTTCCCGAAGCGGCTGCGCGAGGCGGTGCCGCTGCTCTTCAGCGCCCACGGCACGCCCGTCAAGGAGATGAAGGAGCGGCGCGATCCCTACTGCTGCCTCATCCACGCCACCGTCGACCGCGTGATGGCCCATCGCGGGCAGGACCGGCCCTGCCACGTCGCCTTCCAGAGCAAGGTCGGTCCGGCGGAGTGGCTCACGCCCAGCACGCCGGACAAGCTCAAAGCCCTCGCCGAGGCGGGCCACGCGGCGGTGCTGGTCGTGCCGGTGGCCTTCGTCACGGAGCACATCGAAACGTCCTTCGAGCTCGACATCGAGGTGCGCGAGGAGGCCGAGGCCGCCGGCATCAAGCACTTCGAAGTGATGCCCGCGCTCAACTGCCACCCGCTTTTCATCGAGGCGCTGGCCGAGGCCACTGTGGCGCAACTCGCCTTGCCGGCCCACCACAACGGCGCCGCCCGCGCCTATCCGCTACGTCCCCTCGACCAGCAGCCGCACTACCACCCGTCGGAGCGCTGCACCCGCTGCCACCAGTGCCAGTACGTCGCCGAAGCCCATCGCTGGACAGCCGACGACGCGCCTCAGGAAACGCCCTTCCTGCGCACCCGCGCCTGATGTTTTTTCGGGATGGATGATCGAACGCGGATGGCAGCTTTCAGCGACAGATGTTTCAAGCTGAAGGCTGACCGCTGACAGCCTTTTTCCAACCGAACGTCGTGTCGATCATGCCCCGCGAGCCGGAACCCCTGGATCTTCCGAAGAGCCGGTCCTTGTTTGAGGCGGCGCAGCGCGTCATACCGGGCGGGGTGAACTCGCCCGTGCGGGCCTTCAAGAGCGTCGGGGGCACGCCGCTGTTCATTCACCGGGCCGAGGGTGCCTACCTCGAAGACGCCGACGGGCGTCGCTACGTCGATTACGTCGGCTCCTGGGGGCCGATGCTTCTGGGCCACGCCGCCTCTGCCGTCGTCGAAGCCGTGCGCGAGGCTGCCGGTGCCTCGACCTCGTTCGGGGCGCCGACGGAGATCGAGCTGCGTCTGGCCGAGCTAGTCTGCGCGCTGGTGCCGTCGGTCGAAAAAGTGCGCATGGTCAATTCCGGCACCGAGGCCACGATGAGCGCCGTGCGCCTGGCGCGCGGTTTCACCGGGCGCGACAAAATCGTCAAGTTTGCGGGCAACTACCACGGCCACGGCGACAGCTTCCTGATCGCCGCCGGCAGCGGTGCGATGACCTTCGGGCAGCCCAACTCGCCCGGCGTCACCGCCGGCACCGCCCGCGACACGCTCGTGGCCCGCTACAACGACCTCGACCACGTCCGCGCGCTCGTGGCGGCCAACGCCGGCGCCGTGGCCTGCGTCATCGTCGAGCCGGTGGCCGGCAACATGGGCTGTGTGCCGCCGGAGCCGGGTTTTCTGGAGGGCCTGCGCGCGCTCTGCGACGCCGACGGCATCGTGCTGATCTTTGACGAGGTGATGACCGGCTTCCGCGTGGCGCGCGGCGGGGCGCAGGCGCGCTACGGCGTTCGGCCCGACCTGACGACGCTCGGCAAGGTCATCGGCGGGGGGTTGCCCGTGGGCGCCTACGGCGGGCGCCGGGAGATCATGGACTTCGTCTCGCCCGTCGGCCCCGTCTACCAGGCGGGCACCCTCTCGGGCAATCCGCTGGCGATGCGCGCCGGCTACGCCGTCCTCCGCCACATCGCCGACACGCCGGACCTCTACGAGCGGCTGGAAGCCTTCGGCAGGGCGCTGGAGGAGGGGACGCGCGCCAACCTCGACGCGCTCGGCCTCGGCTACCACACCACGCGCGTCGGCTCGATGGGCTGCCTGTTTTTCACCGAGGAAAAAGTGATCGATTACGACACGGCCCGCCGGTGCGACACCGCCGCCTACGCCCGCTACTTCCACGCGATGCTGCGCGAGGGCGTCTACCTGGCGCCTTCGCAGTTCGAGGCTTTTTTCTTCTCCACGCGCCACGGCGAGGCGGAGCTGGAGAAGACGCTACGGGCACAGCGAGGGGCGCTGGAGCAGGCGCAGGGCTGAGGTGTGGACGAGGGGACGAGAGGATGAGGGGACGAGTTGGAGGGGGAGCTTCGTCGGTTCGTCGTCTCGTCAATCTGCGGTGGCGAAGTAGACTTCCAGTTCGCGGAGGGTGGCTTCGGAGGTCTTCATGTCGCGCACGATGCGGCCTTCGTCGAGGATGGCGATGCGCTCGCACACGTCGGTGACGTG
>JBFGTT010000173.1:0-7039 GCA_041565995.1 Rhodothermales bacterium | reverse complement strand
TCGGCATCGTCTTGCAGAAGTGGATCCCCACGATCCTCAACTCCGGGCTGTCCCTCGAAGTGCACTACGACCGGATTCCTGAACTGATCGCAGAGATCAGGCAGCGCGCCGACGAACTGGCCGCCGGCTGCGAATACTCGATCCGCGCGCTCTACCGGAAGCACATGGCGCCCACGCTGGCCGGCCCGGAAACACGCCTGATCTACTACCTGGACATCACCGGCGGCATCCAGGCGCGGACCGAGCCGTTCGACTACCTGCGCGGCTTGCTCCCGGCCGAGCAAAAAGAAAAGCTCGACGCCCTGCAGGCCATGTACCAGACCAAGCTGGAGAGCGACGCGCACTACACGTTGCAGAAGGCGCTGCGGGGGTGGCTCTACCTGCACGTGCCCGCCGCCGTGGTGCTCGTCGTCCTGCTGGGGCTTCACCTCTACGCGGTCCTGTTTTACTGAACCGAGCCTCCTATGGCCAGGCCACGCGGCACCGATAGCCGGAAAGGATCCTTCGGCGACCTCTCCCTCCCGGTCGCCCGGGCGTACGTGCCCACGCGTTCGCGCAACCTGCTGCTGCTCGTCGGCGGCCTCGGCGGCCTCGTCATCCTGGCCGTCTTCGCCTTCGACGTGGTCGTGCAACGCGGCACGCTCATCTCCAACGGCCCCCTCTCGTCCAACCACGCCGTCTTCGGCGACGACTGCTCGACCTGCCATACGCCCCTGGGCGACGTCTCGGACGATCAATGCGCCGTCTGCCACGAGAAATACGGCGACGAGATCGGGCTGCACACCTTCGCTTCGCACTACCTCTACCGTTCCGGCGACTTCACGCGCCTGGTGCCTTCGCCCAAAGAGGTGGCCTGCGTGGCCTGCCACACCGAGCACGTCGGGCGCGAGGTGGTCATCACGAAGGTAGACGACGACGCCTGCCTCTCCTGCCATGCCTTCGGTTCGTTCAACAGGGAACACCCGGAATTCAGGTTCGCCGCCGACTCGCTGGTCGACCAGGCCAACCTCACCTTTCCCCACGCGCATCACGTGCTCAAGGTGAAGGAACGAGAAGAACTGGCCGACGTGGAGCAAGCCTGCCTCTACTGCCACCACCCCGAAGCCGACGGGCGCAACTTCGAGCCGATCCGCTTCGACGACCACTGCGACGCCTGCCACCTGACCTCCAGCGCGAGCACCCCCTGGATGCCCGTGCAAGAAAGCGCCGACGCGCCCGGCATCACGACGCTGGCGACGATCCGCGCGCAACAGGCCCCCGGCACCCGATGGGCGGACTATACCAACCCGGACGATTTTCAGGAGCGCGGAGGACGCGTGCGCAAACGCGTGCTCTACCACGAAGACCCCTGGATCCTCGAAAACCTCAAACGCCTCCGGGCCGTGCTCTACCCCTCCAGCGGCCTGGCCGACCTGCTCAAGGTCTCCGGCGACGTCGACCCGGAGGACGCCCGCGTGCTCTACGAAGAAGCCCTGGCTACCCTGCGCGACTACGCCGAAGCGCTCCGCGCCCTGCCCGACCAGGAGGTGCAGGACGAACTCGCAGAAGCAGACCGACTGATGGAACTGGTGACGCAGCGCCTGCGCGACCCCTACAGCCCGCTCGACGAAACTCGGTTCGCCCTCAGCGCGGCGGACCTCAACCAGCAACTGACGCCGGAGCAGGTCGCGGACTACCGGCGCCTGATCGGCCAGCTCACGCAGCCCTGCCAGCAATGCCACCTGGTCGAAAACGCCACCCTGGCGCGCGTGCAGACCGACCAGGACGTGCTCGCGCGGGCCGAGTTCAACCACCGGGCGCACATCATCCACCGCCGCTGTCTCGATTGCCACACCGCCATCCCCATCCAGCAACTCGTCACGACCGAGGCCGAGGCAGACTCCACGCAGGATAACGCCGGCATCCTGAACATTCCCACGATTGCCACGTGCCAGTCCTGCCACGCCGCCTCCAAAGCCTCCAACGCCTGCATCACCTGCCACCTGTTTCACCCCGACAAATCGCAACACGCCAACCTGCTGCTGTATCTTAAAAAGTGAGCTTACAGCGAACAGCTTACAGCGAACAGCTCTCAGCTTGAAGATCTTTTAGCTGACCGCTGACGGCTGTAAGCTTTTTCAACCATCGGAGGACGACCATGCCGGCACGGCTGTTTTGCGAGACCGGTGAACTCGCCGGGTCCGCCTACCTCATCGACCGAGAGGCGTTCATCGGGCGGCAGCATGAGAACGAGATCGTGCTGCACCCGGCCTTCGTCTCCGGCCGCCACGCACGCATCTACTTCGACGACGGAGAAAACCGCTACTTCCTCGAAGACCTCGGCAGCAGCAACGGCACCCTGCTCGACGGCGTGGCCGTCACCGAGTCGATGCGGCTGGATCGGCTCCACGTGATCTCCTTCGCGGGCCTGGTCGACTTTATCTTCCAGCGGCTCTCGAAGACCCCCGGCAAGCGGGCCGAGGCCGCTCCGCCCCGGGCGCCCGCTGCACCCGCCGAACCCGACGACCTCGTGACGGAGGCCGCCCGCGACGCCGGCGAAAAAACGCGCGTCGGAGATTTCTTCGACGCGCTGCCGCCGCTCTCGCCGGAACAAACCGCCGAGGGCGACCCGAACGAACGCACGCGCGCCGGCGACTTCTTCGGCGCTCTGCCGGCCTTCGGCGACGAAGGCGAAGGCGACGAGGCGGAAAAAACCCTCTCCGGCCTCCCGCTCGGCGACCTGCCGCCGCTGCCCGAGTTGCAGGATCTCTGGGAAAAAACACCCGCAGAAGAGGCCGCTCCCGCCACATCCCCGCCCACCGAGCCGGCGTCCGCTCCCGGCGACGACGAAACCGTCGCCGAAGCCGAGCCTGCGGCGCAACCGGCCTCGTTCGTGCTGGAGGTCACCCTGCCCGACGGCGTGCGCCGCGTCTTTCCGTTGCAAGAGGGCGGCAACGTCGTGGGCCGGGAACCGACCTGCGACGTGGTGCTGCCGGACGCTTCCATTTCGCGGAACCACGCGCTGTTGACCCTGCAAGCCGGGCGCGTCCTGTTGAAGGATCTCGGCAGCAAAAACGCCACGTTCGTCGACGAGGAACGGGTCACCGCCGAAGTGGAGATCTTCCCTGGCGCCGCCCTTCGCTTCGGACTAAGCGTCACCGCAATCCTGCGAAGCTAAGGCCGCGGGGGACGTCCTCCGCCCCGGCCCATGCAGCGCGCCGTAGGAGGCAGACGCCGCGCCGACGCATTATGCGCTTGCTTGTTACGCCGGTGTAATTTTAATTGACCTCCGGCGCCGCTTCAAAGGGTCCGTTTTGAAATAGAGGCGGGGGGTAGCGTGTTCGAGTGTCGGGGTGCGAATAACGGGAGCACCTTAACACTTAACATCCCAACACTTTAACACAAAAAAAGCCCCGTCTCCGTCGTCGCCGCTTTCTCGACAACGAGGACACATCCACGTCAGGACGGTCTCCATGCAGAGCGTGTCGGCCATGTTGGGCAAGGTTGTCGATTGCTACCACATCCAGGCGGTGCTGGGAAAGGGCGGCATGGGCGTCGTCTACAAAGCCCTCGACACGTCCCTCGACAAGGTCGTCGCCTTGAAAGTGATGAACCCCCTGTTGGTCGAGGACGAACGGTTCATGCGGCGCTTTAAGTCGGAAGCCAAAGCCCTGGGCCGCCTGCAACACCCCAACGTCGTCAGCGTCTTCGCCCTGCGGCAGGTCGAGCACCACGTCTTCATCGTGATGGAGTACGTCGACGGCCCTACCGTGGCCGACCTCATCCGGCAGCGCGGCCCGATCTCCTGGCAGCACGCCCTCCCGATCCTGCAGCAGACGCTCGGCGCCATCGACTACGCCCATCAAGAAAAGATCATTCATCGCGACATCAAGCCCCACAACATCCTGCTCACGGGCGACGGCGTCGCCAAAGTGACCGACTTCGGCCTGGCTAAAATTCAGGCGGCGCACTCGGACAGCGCCGTCGCCACGAAGGCGGGCTTCACCGGCGGCACCCTCTATTACATGCCCCCCGAACAACTCGAAGGATTGCCCAACGTAGACCATCGGGGCGACATCTACGGGCTTGGCATGACCTATTACGAAATGCTGGCCGGGCGGACGCCCTTCGATAAGCTCAGTTCCGAGTTTGCCATCCTCAAGGCCATCGACGCCCACGACATCCCGCCGCTCGACGAACTCAACGAGGACGTGCCCGAGCCGCTCGCCCGGATCGTCATGAAGGCCCTCGAACGCTATCCCGACGATCGCTATCAAACGGCGGGCGAGATGCTGCGGGCGATGGCGCAGTGGCAGGCCGGCGCCGCGCCCGTCGCTACCGGGGCGGAGCAGCCGGCGGCCCCCCCGCCGAGCACGCCGCCGACGGACGCTCCCCCGCCCGCCTCCGCGTCCAGGCGACGCCCGGACACCCCCCTGGAGTCGCTCAAAGCGGTGCTGGCGCAGTACTTCCCGGCCCGGCCTACCGGAGAGGACGCCGGCAAGCAGGACGCGCCCTCCACCCAGAAAACCATCGTTACCAAGGCCCCTCCGAAGGCCGCGCCCCCGCCCCCGAAGCCGCCGCCCCCGAAGCCCCCACCCCCGAAGCCGCCGCCCGACGCGCAGCGCGGACCCGGTGCGGAGACCCCGGCGAGCACCCCGGCCAGGCCGGCTCCCCCGCCGGAGCGCAAGGCGACGCCGCCGGCCCCTGAGGCGGCGCCCGGCGCCTTCCGGCAGATTCGGCAACGCCCCGTCCTGGCCGTGGGGGCGGCGGTGGCGCTCCTGCTGCTCGGGTTCCTGCTTTATCTGGGCACCCGGCAGATCTGGCGTTCCCCGGCGGTCGATGGGCTGGCCGCGGACGCCGGGGCGGCGGTGGACTCCGGCGAGGCGATGATCCCCGGCGAGACGGCTTTGCTGTCTATCCGCACCCGGCCCGTCGAAGCGCTCGTCTTCGTCGATGGACGGCGCGTCGGCAGCACGCCCCTGATCGACTATGAAATCGGCACCGGCACCCGGACGCTACGGATCGAAAAGACCGGCTATCTCCCCCTCGACACCTCCATCACGCTCGGCCTCAACCAGACCCCCTCGTTTACTTTCTCGCTGCGGGAGGACACGCCTGCGCCGGCGGCGGCGGACGCCGGCACCCTGGTCGTCCGGTCGGAACCGACGGGCGCTACGGTCTGGCTCGACGGACGCAGTGCCGGGCAAACGCCGCTCACGATGCGGGACCTCAAGCCGGGCACCCACCGGCTGGTGCTCCGCAAAGCGGGCTTTCAAGACTATACCCGGTCGGTGTCGGTGGCGGCGCGCCACGATAACCTGGTCCGCGCCACGCTGACGGCCCTCCGGAGCACCCTGAAGATCTCCGTCCGACCCTTCGGCGACATCTACGTCGACGGCGGGCTGAAGGCCCAGCGCACCGAGGTGCCCTACACCCAGGACGTCGGCACAGGCGTCTACCGGGTGCGCGTGATGCATCCCGAATACGGCACCTGGGACAAACAGGTTCGGGTCGATAGCAGCGGCACGCGGGAGGTGCTCTTCAACTTCGAGCAGCAGTTTGAGGTGTCCGTTACGTCCGAACCGGACCGGGCCGAGATCCTGGTAGATGGACGGCCCACGGGTACCTTCACCCCGGGCGTAGTGCGCTTGCGCCCCGGGCAGCGCACCATCGGCCTGCGAAGAAGCGGCTACGTGATGGAAGGCTCCGCCCAGGTGCTCACGCTGGAGCGCAACTGGACCGACCCGCCGCTGCATTTCACCCTGCGCAAGATCCAATGACCCCCGCGCGGGCCGGACCGCCTCGGCGGCGCCCGACCTCGCGCCCGCCGCCGGCGTCCCTTTGCCGCTGCACGCCTGCCGCTCCAGTCTAGTTCCTACCTGGCTCCCGTTCAGAGACCGGGGTTGCATCCTTATTGAGATGATACTGAATTGAACAGAGCGCCGCTTCTACGGTCGGATAAGGCGGGAAGATTTTGTAGATGCGGGCGAGTTGCATCACCACCAGCACGGGATTCGAGGGCGCGGCAAAGCGCACACTCCCTTGCAGCGTGGATAGGCTCTTATACAGGGAGAAGACCGCGCCAAGACCCGTCGAGTCGAGGATGCCGGTTCGTGAGAAATCGAGTACCGCGTGACGGATGCCTGCATCGATCAACGCCTCCCAGAGATCCGTGAAACCCTGCGCATTCTTAAAGGTGAGCCGGCTGCCGACATGGACGACAGCGACGCTTTCGCTCACCTTTTCTGCGGAGAGGGTGTCCATAATCCTGGGATGGTCTCGGCAGCGGAACACGGCGGGAGAACCTCGCAACACAACGGCTTCTTTCCAGCATCATGTCGGGACGTTCTCGTGGTAGTTCCTAGCTTGCCGTGCAACGGGCCTGAGCAGGGTATCGCTGGATGTGCGAAGGGGGATATACGTGGATCTACGTATTTCGACAAACGACGGGCGCGTGGCGGCTCGGTGCGCGGAACACGGCATAAGGCCGCCGCCGAAATACGCAGATCTATGTATTTCCGGACACGCATCCCCGTCGATACGTGGAGCGCCGCAACGAATGCTGTTCAACAAAAGGGTCCTATCTGTGAATGATGCAGACTTTTTCGGCAAGCAGCGTGCTGCCCGTTCCCGCAGATTGCTTGCATATTGGAGCATAGTATGCATGGTGTTTGTGCTCGGTGCCGGGCAGGTCTCTTCCACGTTCGCCCAGGTCACCATCAGCCGTCTCTCCGGCTCCGTTCATTACATCAGCACCAAGTTCTCCACGAACAACGTCGGGGGGATGTACGCCGCCTACAAGATCCACAACGCAGGCGCCCCTCTGGCCGACGCCTGGGTCAAGGCCGATAACTTTACCGGCGGCATCGTCACGCTGGCAACCAACGAAGACGGCGTGGTGCAACTGGGCGCGCTGGGGTCGGGCCAATACAAGATGGCCTACTTTTTCCTGGGCGCCACCACCGCCACCACCGTCCCGCAGACGCACACCGTCACGGTCTACGACACCCGCCCCGACCTGCCCGGCGCCACCGCCCTCGCTACCGCCCCCTTCACCCTC
>JBFGTT010000172.1:0-7045 GCA_041565995.1 Rhodothermales bacterium | reverse complement strand
CGTCGATCTTCGAACAGCATCGGGGCCACCTCCAGTACTGCTTAAAAGCGCAGCGGGGCCGATGTTTCATCCGCCCACAGATCGAGGCGAATCAGGCGTTGGAGCGCGTCGAGCGTGGTCGCCTCCGCCGCTGTTTCCGTCGCCACGATCACGTGCCGGGCCTCTTCGAGCGCGTCGGGGGCCTGGTAGCGCGCCGCCAGCAGGTCGAAGTCCTCCAGGCGTGCGTCCGAGACCTCGCGTCCGGCGTGCTCGCGCCGGCGCAGGCGTGCCCGGATAGTGGCGTCGGAGGCCGTCGCCTCGACGAAGCAGTAGGGGATGCCGCGTCGCCGGAGGGCCTGCCGGAGCGCGTCGCGGTGGCGCCGGCAGCCGTAGGTGGCGTCGAGCACGACGCCCTGCCGCCGCCCGGCCCGCTCGACGGCGCCCCGGCACAGCGCCGTGTAGGTGTCGTCGGTGCGCGGCTGCGCGTAGAGTTCGGCGCGCTGGGCCTCGCTGCCGCGTTCGAAGAGTGGAAGGCCGGCCCGCTCCTTGCGCGTCCGATCCGACGAGAGCACCTCCCAGCCGAGCGCGTCGGCCAGGGCGCGCGCCAGGGTGCTCTTGCCCGTCCCCACGCGCCCCATCACCACCACGACCAGCGGCTTCGAGCCGGCCACGGCGTAGCGCAGCGCCAGGCGGAAGTAGCGCCCGGCCCGCTCGCGGCTCGCCTGCCGCTCGGCCTCCGGCACCTCCGGCTCGTCGCTGCGCAGGCCCTCGACCTTGGCGCGGACGTAGGCGCGGTAGCCCTTGTAAAAGTCGACGAGCGCCGGCAGGTCGGGGTCGTGGAGGGCCTCGGCCATGCGGCGGACGAAGGCGTCGGCCAGGTCGGGCCGCCCGTTGAAGTCGAGGTCCATCGCCAGGAAGGCCACATCGTTGGCTACGTCGATGAAGCGCAGGCGCTCGTTGAACTCGATGCAGTCGTAGATGGAGACGGCCTCCGGGGTGATGTGGACGTGTTCGAGGTGGAGGTCGCCGTGGGCGTCGAGGATGCGGCCTCCGGCGCGGCGGCGGCTCAGCAGGCGCGCGTGCCGGTCGTAGAAGCGGTCGGTGGCGTAGCGGAGGGCGTCGAAGGCGGGGCGGGGGAGGAGCGTGCCGGCGTAACCCTCAGTCTGCGCGAAGTTTTCGTCGGTGCTGATCTTGAGGCGTTCGGGGCGGCCCCAGGCGGCGGCCTCCGCCGTGGGCGTCTCGGCCGCGTAGAAGGCCCGCAGCTTCTCGACGACGCGGTCGAGGTGGGCGTTGCGCACCTGGCCGCGCGCCAGCAGATGGTTGAGGAAGAAGCCGTCGGCCAGTTGTTTCATCCGGACGGCGTACTCGACGACCTCGCCCTCCCCGCCGAAGGCCAGCCGTCCGTCTCGCTCCACGATGGGCACGACGCCCTCGTAGACGTCCGGGCAGAGCCGCCGGTTGAGCAGCACTTCCTGTTCGCAGAAGTGCCGCCGCCGCTCCAGCGTCGAGAAGTCGAGGAAGCCGAAGTTGACGGGCTTTTTGACCTTGAAGACCAGCGGCGGCGCCAGGGCCACGTACGAGGCGTGCGTCTGGATGATCTCGACGTGCGCCGGGCCGTGCGCGTAGGAGGCCGGGTCTTGCAGGAAGGCCGCCAGGCGATCCTGCCACGCCTCCGCAGAAGCCGCCGCGGGGCGGCCTCCGGGCGGCTGGCGCGGGCGTTTTTTCGAGAGGGTTGGCATGGGATCCTCGGCCCGTAGATGGCGGCGGTGCACCCTTCAGTATAGCCCAGGGGCCGTCCTTCCGGCATCGGCCAAAATACTATGCGGCGTGTAGGGGCTTCCACGACGCGCGCCCGCAGGATTTCCCTACAGCAACGCATGGAAATTCCGTTTGCCGCACAGGCCGGGCGCGGCGTACCCTGTGGCCGAACGCCCCAGTCAGTCCTTTCAATGCACCGAGAAGAACCATGCTATCGAGCCTCGAAATTGCCCGGCAGGTAGAGCTGCGGCACATGCGCGGCTTCATGGCCGACCTCGAACTCACCGACGACGACTTCGAGTTCTACGGCAAGTACACCGGAAAAATCCGCCTGCACACCCTCGACAAGTTCGCCCACCGTCCCGACGGCAAGCTGATCTTGGTGACGGCCATGACGCCCACGCGGCAGGGCGAGGGCAAGACGCTCACGACCATCGGGCTGGGGCAGGCGCTCGGCAGGCTGGGCCGGCGCGGCATGATCACGCTCCGCGAGCCGTCGCTCGGGCCGGTCTTTGGCATCAAGGGCGGCGCCGCCGGAGGGGGCTACGCGCAGGTGCTCCCGATGGCCCGCATCAACCTGCACTTCAACGGCGACCTGCACGCCGTCGGCGCGGCGCACAACCTGCTGGCCGCCATGCTCGACAACCACGTCTTCAAAGGCAACGACCTGCGCATCGACGTGACGCAGAGCCTCTGGAACCGGGCCATGGACATGAACGACCGCGCCCTGCGGCAGATCGTCGTGGGCCTGGGCGGGCGCATCAACGGCGTGCCGCGCGAGTCCGGGTTCGTCATCACGGCGGCTTCCGAGGTGATGGCGATCCTGGCGCTGGCCGCCTCCCGCGCCGACCTCAAGCGCCGCCTGGGCGAGATCGTCGTCGGGTTCAACCACGACGGCGCCGTCGTCCGCGCGCGCGACCTCGAAGCCGAGGGCGCCATGGCCGTCGTGCTCAACGAAGCCGTCATGCCCAACCTGGTCCAGACGATGGAGCACACCCCGGCGCTCATCCACGCCGGCCCCTTCGCCAACATCGCCCACGGCGCCAGCAGCATCCTCTCGGCCCGCATCGCCCGTAAACTGGCCGACTACGTCGTCACCGAAGCCGGCTTCGGGGCCGACCTCGGTGCCGAAAAGTTCTTCGACATCGTCTGCCGCTACGCCGACCTGTGGCCCTCGGCGGTGGTGGTCGTCGCCACGTGCCGCGCCGTCAAATACCACGGCGGCGCCGACGCCGACCGGCTCGACGGGGAGGACCGCGCGGCCTTCGAGCAGGGGCTGGGCAACCTGGCCGCGCACGTGCGCAACATGAAGCGCTTCGGCGCGCGCGTCCTCGTGGCCGTCAACCGCTTTCCATTCGACACGCCCTGGGAACTAAGCCGCCTGGCGGCGCTGTGCGAAGACCTCGGCGTGCCGTGCGTGCCGCACGAGGCGTTCGGGCAGGGCGGCGAGGGGGCGCTGGCGCTGGCCGAGCAGACGGTGGCGCTGGCCGACGCTAGCAACCACGCCCCGCCGACGTTTCTGTACGACCTCGACCGGCCCGTCGAAGAGAAGGTCCGCGTCGTCGCCACAGAGATCTACGGGGCCGACGGCGTCTACTTCGAGAAGCGGGCGCAGAAGCAGATCGAGCGGTTCGTCGAGCTGGGCTACGGCCACCTGCCCGTGTGCATCGCCAAGACGCAGGCGTCGCTCTCGGACGATCCGCGCGCGCTGGGCGTGCCCCGTGGCTGGACGCTGACCGTCACCGACGCGCAACTCTCCGCCGGGGCGGGCTTCCTGGTCGTCGTCTGCGGCAACATGATGCTGATGCCGGGCCTGCCCAAGTACCCCGCCGCCGTGCACATGGACGTGGACGAGGCGGGCGTCATCACGGGTTTGTTCTAGCGCGCCGGGCCGGGCACGACGGCGACGATGCGCAACGGGCCGCCGCTGCCGCCCTCTATTTTCATCGGCAGGGCGATGACGGTGAAGCCGAGGGCGGGCAGCCGGTCGAGGTTCGCCACGTTCTCGAAAGCCGGGATGTTGGCCGCGAAGAGCGCCTGGTGCGCCTCGAACCGACTCGACTGCCCGTAGTCGATGCTGGGCGTGTCCAGCCCGACGGCTTTGACCCGGCGGTTTTCGACGAGCCAGCGGGCGGCGTCGGGGTGCAGGCCGGGGAAGTGCAACTTTGCGACGGCCTCGGCGCCGCGCTCGTCGGTGCCGAGGTAGCGCACGCGGTCGGGCCAGAAGGCGCCGAAGCCGGTGCGCAGTAGCACGATGACGTCGTCGGGCATCGCGCCGTGCTCGGCTTCCCAGCGTTCGAAGTCGGCCTGCGTGACCTGGTAGTCGCGGTCGGCGGCGGCCCGCGCGGCCACGTCGACGACGAGGGCCGGCCCCATCAGGCGTTCGAGCGGGATCTGGTCCGCCGTCCATCGGCCCTCGGCGAAGTGAACGGGGGCGTCGAGGTGGGTGCCGCCGTGTTCGGCGGCGCAGAACGAGTTGGCCTCGTAGTAGAAGCCGGCTTCGGTCATGCCTTTGGCGTCGACCGTCAGTTCGAAGCCTTCGGCAGTGGGCCAGTAGATGGTCTCCTGGCCGAAGGGGTGCGTCAGGTCGATGACGGCACCGTCGGTGAAGGCGGCGGCCGGTTCGGGCGGCGGTCCGTCGACGGGGGCGCAGGCGGCCAGCAGCAACGGGATCAGGAGCAGCACGGCGTTTTTCATGGCAGGGCGTCGGGACGTGAGGGACGAGGGATCTTGCAAGATCGCGCCTCGCCGGGTTCCTCGCAAGCCGCCCGAACCTGGATGCGCGGCGTTGCGTACCAGCACGGGGCTGCGTTATCTTGCACGGCGCTCCGGGCCCGTAGCTCAGCCGGTTAGAGCGATCGACTCATAATCGATTGGTCGGGGGTTCAAGTCCCTCCGGGCCCACATGCAACAGTAGGATTTCCCCGGATCTTTGATTCCTCTGTCGTTTGCCGCACCGGCAGATCACACAGGTAGGTCAAGCGGACTTTTAACGGCCACGCCGCGGCGTCACTGTTTCCGCGAAATTTACGCAGAGTGCCCCGCATGCTTTGGGCACTTGAACCGCAAACCGTTACACGTCGGCCTGACGGCGCGGGACTTCTCGGCGGTCGGGGCGGGGGCCGTCGCGGTGACGGCGCCGCGGGTGATGCCGTGGGGGCAGACGGTGGCCTACGTCGAGAGCGTGGAGGGGACCATCGTCGGGTTCGTCACACCCGTGGGGATGGGTGCCTCAACGAGCACGTCCGATCCTGCCGCATGACCAGCCTGACCCCGCTGCCTGAGGCTGCTCCTTACGTCCCTGTTGCTACCCCCTCTTCGGGATACCGTGTCCTATGTCGCGACTGGCCGTCCTCTTGATCCTGGCAGGCGTCGTCCTGGTCGGGCTGATCAGCCTGCTCGCGCAGCGCCTTCGCTGGAGGAAAGAGAAGCGCTTCGCCGAAACGTATCTCTCGAAATTCAGGCAACTGGCCGAGCGCGGGACGTTCGACGCGGCGTTGTACGACTGGCTCGTCCTTCGTTCAGCCCGGATGCAGGCGCAACTCGGCCCGTTGGGCGTGGTAGAGGCCTACGCGGCCACGCCCTACCTGCCCGCGTCCCTTCCCACCGAGGCGTTGATCGTCACTACGCTGCCGGAGATGCGATCGGGCCGGGCGCGTCCGGAGCGGATCGCCCGATGCGAAGAAGCGATGATGCAGTACCTGGGCACGCAGGAGGATCAGCGCGCCCACCACAACCGGCAACTCGTCAATCCGTTGATCTGGCTGGGCGAAGGCGTCCGGGTGGGTTTGTTGCTGCCATTGCTGGCGTTGCACTGGCTGGGCCTGTTCCAGGAATCCTCCGTCCGCAGGTTCGCCCGGCACACGTTGTTTCGGCTATTTTCCGGCCTCGTCGCCGTGTTGGGGACGGTGGCGGCGGTCTTGATCCTCGTGTACGGGTGGGATCGATTCGTCGAGCTTGTCGCGGCGTGGACGGCCTGGATGCGTCCGTAGTGCGGTCTCCCTACGGGGCCTCGCCCGCTCCGGCCCGTCGCCACGCCGCGTGGGTCAGCTTCCAATCGCCTTGTCCTTCGTCGACGAGCGTGAAATCGAACCAGTAGAGGTCGGCGTGCAGGAACGCCGGGTCCGGCGCGGCCTCGCCGGGCCGGCCGGCCATGCCGATGGTCGCGCCGACTTGCGCTCGGGCAGGTTCGGGGAAAGCCAGGTTCGTGATCCGTGTAACCAGGAAGATGGACCGGTGCTGCATGAAATAGAATTGCAGCATCCCGGCAACAGCCTGCTTGTTCTGACCGCGCTCATCCAGGTAGTCCTCGGAGATAAGCGCACGCAGCGTAGCGAGGTCGCGCGCCTCGGCGGCCTCCTCGGCCCGGTTGAGCACCGCCCGCACCTGCGCCTCAGGCGAAGCCGGCTCCGACGCGCAGGCACAGAGCACGCAGGCCGCCAGCACCAGGCCCGTGATGCCGCCTCCTTTCGATAACCTCATCTGCCTTCTTCCTCGCGGGTATGGACGCGCATTCCGGAAAGAATCGGCTGGAGCGCGCGTTGCGATGCTGCCGCCTGTTTGCTATCCTGCGGCACGCAGGGGGTTCCCTTCACCGGAGGCAGGGCGATGGCGAAGCAAGCCAGAGGCAGCGACGTGGCCTTGAAGAAGGTCTTCAAGACGGCGGGTCTCGACTTCAGCCCAGGGATTCCGACATGAAGCTGCCCCTGCTGAATCGAGCAACCGTCCCGAAAGCCAAGATCACGGAGTATTTGCGCTCGCTGACGCATCGGGAAGGCGCTACCCGCGTTACTCGATGGTCACCCTGGCGTCCTCGATGATCACCTCGTAGGTGTAGTTGTAGCCGTAGTCTTTGTCGATGGAAAGCACGCCGGTGACCAGGACGGTGTCCCCAACCCTGGCCGTCGCGTCGGTGGTTACCGTCAGGTCGTTGCGGCCCACGTCGCCGGTGCCGTCCTGGAGGTGCAGCCAGTTCTTGCCCATGATGCGGGCGTTGAACTTGACGACCCTGCCGCGGACGGAGACTTCCTTCCCCGCCAGGTCGGCTTTTCTGGCCATAAGATCGCCTATGCGGAGTCCTCCTTCGGCTTTCTTGATGTCGGCCGCGTTGATGGTGCCGGCTTCCGGGGGTACCTGCCCTTGGAGGTCGGGATGTGCTTCGGGCATCTGGGGAGCGTTAGCCGGCCTCGGAGCCGCCCCCCCTACCTGCACCGAGCCGACGAAATAGACCACGTCGAAGTCGCGGTTGAGCGTCTGGCTGTGGAAATTTTGCATCGGCATCCCATCGGGAACCACGACGGGGTCGCCG
>JBFGTT010000171.1:0-7055 GCA_041565995.1 Rhodothermales bacterium | reverse complement strand
CCAGGCCTGTGCGTCGAGACTCCCCATTGCCTCTGCTCCCCCGGTGCCACGTCAGCGGGTATCCCCTTGCCCGTCGGCCTGCGCCGGCACCGTCGCCGCGTCCTCGACGTGCGGGGCGAAGTGCGGCCTGCCGATGCTGTAGTAGTCGAAGCCGGCTTCGGCCATGCGGCGGGCGTTGTAGAGGTTGCGACCGTCGAAGATGACCGGCTGCCGGAGCAGCGTCCGCATCCTGTCGAAGTTGGGCCGGCGGAACTCGTGCCATTCGGTGCAGATCGCCAGGGCGTCGGCGCCTTCGAGGGCTTCGTAGGCGCTCTCGGCGTAGGCGACGGCGTCGCCGAGCACGGCGCGCGTGGTCTCGACGGCTTCCGGATCGAAGGCCGTGACGGCGGCGCCGGCTTGCAGCAATCTCCGGATCACCACGTGCGAGGGCGCCTCGCGCACGTCGTCGGTGTTGGGTTTGAAGGCCAGCCCCCAGACGGCCACGCGCCGCCCTTCGAGCGAGCCGCCGAAGTAGGCGCGCACGCGCTCGGCCAGCAGCGCGCGCTGCCGGTCGTTGACGGCCAGGACCGCGTCGAGGATCTGGAAGGGGCAGCCGTGCTCGGCGGCGGTGCGGGCCAGCGCCTGCACGTCTTTGGGAAAGCAACTGCCGCCGAAGCCGATGCCGGCGTAGAGGAAGTGCTTGCCGATGCGGCTGTCCGAGCCGATGCCCACGCGCACGGCGTCTACGTCGGCCCCGACCTGTTCGCAGAGGCCGGCGACTTCGTTCATAAAGGTGATCTTGGTGGCCAGGAAGGCGTTGGCGGCGTACTTGGTCACTTCCGCCGAGCGCTCGTCCATCACGAGGATGGGGTTGCCCTGGCGCACGAACGGCTCGTAGAGCAGGCGCATGAGGCCGGCGGCGCGCTCGCTGGAGGTGCCCACGACGACGCGCTCGGGCTTCATGAAGTCGGCCACGGCCACGCCTTCGCGCAGGAATTCCGGGTTGGCCACCACGTCGAAGTCGCGCCCGTCTTGCAGGCCCGCTGCGGCCAGCACCCGGCGCACGCGGTCCGCCGTGCCGACGGGCACGGTGCTCTTGGTGACGATGATTTTGTAGGCGCGTTCTTCGGCGGCGGCGAGCAACGCGGCCAGTTGCCGGGCCACGCCGAGCACGAAGGAGAGATCCGCCGCGCCGTCTTCGTCGGGCGGGGTGGGCAGGGCCAGGAAGATGAGGTCGCTGGCTTCGACGGCTTCGTGCAGGGACGTGGTAAAGCGCAGCCGCCGCTCGCGCAGGTTGCGGTGCAGATACACGTCGAGGTCCGGCTCGTAGATCGTCAGGCGCCCGGCGCTGAGCTTCTCGACCTTCGCCGCGTCGATATCGACGCAGACGACGTCGTTGCCCATTTCGGCGAAACACGTCCCGGAGACCAGGCCCACGTAGCCCGTACCGATGATGGCTAGGTTCATGTCGTTCGAATCGGAGGTTTGCGGTAGCGCTAATGCATCATGCTACGCATTGTCCGTACGCCGGATTGCAGATTCTCGTTCAATTTTGCTCAGGCTGTGCGGCCGGCGGACAGGAGTTGTTCGTCGCGGGCGGCGCGCAGGTCGGCGGCCACCATCTCTTCGACCATCGCGTCGAGGGTATAGCGGAGTTGCCAGCCCAGCTCCCGGCGGGCCTTGCGGGCGTCGCCGAGCAGCAGGTCGACCTCGGTGGGGCGGAAGTAGCGCGGGTCGATGGCCACGACGACGTCGCCCGTGCGGCGGTTGATCCCTTTTTCGTCGGATCCCTCGCCGTGCCAGGCCAGGTCGATGCCGGCGACGGCAAAGGCTTTTTCGCAGAAGGCGCGGACGCTGTGGGTCTCTCCGGTGGCGAGCACGTAGTCGTCGGGGGCGTCTTGCTGGAGCATGAGCCACATGCCCTCGACGAAGTCGCGCGCGTGCCCCCAGTCGCGCCGGGCTTCGAGGTTGCCCAGGAAGAGGGTCTCTTGCAGGCCCAGGCTGATGCGGGCCGCCGCGCGGGTGATCTTGCGTGTGACGAAGGTTTCGCCGCGGACGGGGCTTTCGTGGTTGAAGAGGATGCCGTTGCAGGCAAAGAGGCCGTAGGCTTCGCGGTAGTTGACGGTGATCCAGTAGGCGTAGAGCTTGGCGACGCCGTAGGGGCTGCGCGGGTAGAAGGGTGTCTGCTCGTTCTGGGGCACCTCCTGCGCCTTGCCGTAGAGTTCGCTGGTGGAGGCCTGGTAGAAGCGCACGCGGTCGGTCAGGCGGAGGATGCGGAGGGCTTCGAGGAGGCGGAGGGTGCCCAGGGCGTCGGCGTTGGCGGTGTATTCGGGCGTCTCGAAGCTGACCTGCACGTGGCTCTGGGCGCCGAGGTTGTAGATCTCGTCGGGCTGCACCTCCTGCACGATGCGGATGAGG
The DNA here is from genome assembly GCA_041565995.1 of Rhodothermales bacterium. GTDB lineage: Bacteria > Bacteroidota > Rhodothermia > Rhodothermales > JBFGTT01 > JBFGTT01. The sequence goes on along the minus strand of JBFGTT010000171.1, from coordinate 4,658 downwards.
TTGGTCGAGTCGGTCAGGTCGCCGTAGTGGAGGAAGAAGCGGACGTTGGCCTCGTGCGGGTCGTGGTAGAGGTGGTCGATGCGTTGCGTGTTGAAGAGGCTGCTGCGGCGTTTGATGCCGTGCACCTCGTAGCCTTTCTCGAGCAGCAGTTCGGCCAGGTAGGCGCCGTCCTGCCCGGTGATGCCGGTGATGAGGGCCTTGCGGCGGGTCATGGTGTTGACGTGTTTGGGTGTTGAAGGGGTAGCGCGTTTGCGTGCCGACGTGTTTTGGAATAAAAGATCTAAAACCCTCGCATAGCCCAACGCGCCAACACCCCGATAGCCGCCTCGCTAGGCGGCGACGACGTGTTCGAGATACCATTGATAGGTCTTGCGGAGTCCGTCGCGCAGGGAGGTCCGGGCCTGCCAGCCGAGGGCCGTCATGCGCGAGACGTCGAGCAGCTTGCGGGGTGTGCCGTCGGGTTTGGAGTGGTCGTGTTCGATGGGGCTGTCGCTGCCGACGACCTCGCGGATGAGCGCGGCCAGTTCGCGGATCTCGAGGTCCTGGCCCACGCCCACGTTGAGCAGGCCCTCGGGCGCGGCCTCGTAGAGCCGGTCTTCGGGCTGGCGGAGCACGAAGAGGCAGGCGTCGGCGAGGTCGTCGTTGTAGAGGAACTCGCGGCGGGGCGTACCGGTGCCCCAGAGCACCACGGGCGCGTCGGGTAGGCCGTCGCCGCCCTGCGCCTCGTGAAACTTGCGCAGCAGCGCCGGCAGCACGTGGCTGGTCTGCAGGTCGAAGTTGTCGCCGGGGCCGTAGAGGTTGGTGGGCATGAGCGAGACGAAGTCGCAGCCGTGCTGGCGGCGGTAGGCCTGGCAGAGCTTGAGGCCGGCGATCTTGGCGACGGCGTACCACTGGTTGGTCGGCTCCAGCGGCCCGGTCAGCAGGGCGTCCTCGCGGAGCGGCTGCGGGGCGTGCTTGGGATAGATGCAGGAGCTGCCCAGAAAGACCAGGCGTTGCACGTCGGCCCGGTGCGCCGCGCGGATCACGTTGACCTCGATGGCGAGGTTGTCGGCGATGAAGTCGGCGGGGTAGCGGTCGTTGGCGAGGATGCCGCCCACGCGGGCCGCCGCCAGCACCACGAACGCCGGTCGCTCCTGCTCGAAGAAGGCCTCGACGGCGGCCTGCACGCGCAGGTCGAGTGCCTGGCGGGTGCGCAGCAACAGGTTGGCAAAGCCGGCCTGTCGCAGTCGCCGCACGATGGCCGAGCCGACGAGGCCGCCGTGGCCCGCCACGTAAATCCTTGCCTGTCTCGACGAAAGGTGCATGGGCCTGGTACAGCGCGGCACAAGGTTGAAACAGGTTGCAGAGAAAGTGAAACGGGAGGGTGCCTCGCTGACACGTTGCTATAAACATCCTCACGTTTCACGCTTTACGCAGCTGGCAACGTAATGGAGACGTTCGCCGACGTACCCTACTTGCCAAGGCTCGCGACCCGCTCGATGACCAGCACGAGGGTGCCCGCCGCCGTCACCACCGAGAGCGCATCGAGCCAGTTGAAGCGTTGCCTGCGCACTTCCTCGACCACCAGCACGTCGCCGTGCAGCAGCGTCGGATCCTGCTCCAGCATGAGGATCTCATTCTGCATGCGGGCCTCGAAGAAGAGCGCGGGATAGCCTTCGGGCTGAGGCCGGTAGAGGCGCACGGTGAGCGTGCTGCTCGTGCCGGTGTCGCGCACCGAGGCAGCCGGCCCGCCGGCCAGCGTCAGCAGGGTGCTCAGCGGGAGGCCCTGCCGCACCTCGTAGAGGCCGGCGTTCTGCACGGCGCCCCACACCTTGACTTCGATGGTGATGTCGGTCGGGTCGGCGAAGGTGTAGAAGGCGGCGGTGCTTCCCCGGAGTTCTTCCAGCGATTGCGCCTGCGCGGCGGCCGCCCCGGCGACGAGGATCAACAAACCTGCCAAGAGCGTGCGTGTCATGCCGGGATCGGGCCTCCATGATCGTAGCAGAAGCGAACGGGGGCGCTAGGCCTTGCGAGCCAGGCGCCGGCCGGCCTTCCCGGCGGGGCGCTGCCCGTATCCGTAATAGTAGTTGCTGTAGCCGTACTCGTAGCCGTAGCCGTAGCCGTACTTGTAGCCGCCGTAGGCCGCCTTGGCGTCGAAGCGGTTGAGCAGCACGCCGATGACGTCGGCGCCGACGCCTTCGAGGGCTTCCTTGCACCGGTCCATCGCCTGCCAGTTGGTCTCGCCCGCGCCGCAGACGACGAGCACGCCGTCGCACTGGGCCGCCAGGATCAGCGCGTCGGCCACGATGAGCGTCGGGGGCGTATCGACCAGGATGACTTCGAACTCCTGGCGCCAGCGCTTGAGGAAACTCTGCATCTTGCGCGAGCCGAGCACCTCGGCCGGGTTGGGCACGTCGCGCCCGGCGGGGATCACGTAGAGGTAGTTGTCGATGTCGGTGGCGAACTGTTCGACGTTGTCCGGCGCGGCGTCGAAGAGCAGGTCGACCAGGCCCGGCTCCCGGCGCAGGCCCATCATATGGTGCCCCTGCGGGCGGCGCAAGTCGGCGTCGACGTAGAGCGTGCGCCGCCCGGCCTGCGCCATCGTGACGGCCAGGTTGAGCGCCGTGACGGTCTTGCCCTCGCTGGGGCTGGGGCTGGTCACCATGAGCGTGCGCGTCTCGGCGTCGGGGCGGCTGAACTGGATGTTGGTGCGCACCCGTCGGTAGCCCTCGGCGATGGGCGAGAGCGGGTTGAGCAGCGCCAGCAGGCGCGTGCCGTATTCGTGCCCGTCGACGACGACGCGCGACTGCCCCTTGAAGTCCTGCCGGATGAGCCGTTCCATGTCGGGGATGACGCCGACGACCTGGTGGCCGCGCTTGCGCAGGTCTTCGGGCTTGCGCACCTTGTTGTCGACGGCGTTGCGCACGAAGGCCAGGCCGATGCCCAGCAGCAGCCCGAGCACGGCGCCGAACATGAGGTTGAGTTGCACGCGCGGGCGCACCGGCCAGTGCGGCACGATGGCCTTATCGACGACGTCCACGTAGCCCAGTTCGGACTGTTCGGCGATGCGGGCCTCTTGCAGCTTCTCCAGGAGCGAGATGTAGAGTTCTTCGGTGGTCTGGCGGGAGCGTTGCAGCCCGCGCAGGATGATGTCCTTCCTGGGAATGTCGCTCAGGCGGGCCTCTGCGCGCCGGAGTTGCTCTTGCAGCAAGGCCAGCCGTTCGTCCAGCGTGCTGGCCTCTACGCGTTTCTCCATGACCTGCTGCTGGAGCCGGCCCAGCGTGCCCAGGCCGCCGGAGGAGGCGCCCTGCACGCCGGCCAGGTTGGCCACCTGCCGGGAGCGCTCGTCGCGGCGCTCCCGGAGCGTCGCGAGCGTCCGCAGGTCTTCGACGAGCGCCGGATCCTTGGACGGATCGGCGCGCAGGCCCGGATTGCGGGCATACTTCGTCTCGACCTTGACTTCGAGCGCCGTGATCTCCTTCGTAAGTTGGGCCAGGATTTCGCTGTCGCCCGAAGAGAGTTGCCCGGCCAGGCCCGGCTTGATCTGTTCGATCTGGGCTTCGAGTTCGCGGATGGCGGCCTGCACCATGCCCCGTTCGAGCCGTGCCTGGTTCTGTTCGCCCTGCAAGTCCGACACCTGTTCGATGAGCCGGCGGGCTTCTTCGTCCGGGGCCACCACCCGTTCTTTGTTCAGGAACGCCCGCAGATCCTCTTCGGTGGTCTGCAACTCGCTGCTGTACTTGTCCGTCACGTCGTCCAGAAACTCGCGCGAGGCCGACATGCGGGAGCGGCTGATTTCGCGGTTGTAGGCGACGTACTCCTCGGCGTAGAGCGTCGAGATGAGCGCGGCTTCCCCCGGGATGGTGCTCGTGGCGGTCAGTTCGATGATGTCGACGCCCCGCGTGACGGGCTGCACGCGGATGCGCTGCTGCAAGCGCTGGGCCACTTCGAGCTTGAACGTCGTGGAGGCGGGCGTGGCGCTGCCGAGCACCGGCAGGATCTGGTCGGAGCCGGGCACCCGCTCGATGTCCACCAGTTGATCGGCCACGCGCATGGCGATCTTGCGCGACTTGACGATCTCGATCTCGTTGGCGATGTTGCGGTTGTAGGATTCCAGGCCGAAGAGATCGCCGAGTTGGGCGTTGGCCTGCGGGGAGTTGACGTAGACGGTGCTCTTGGCTTCGTATTGGGGCGCCTGGCGCACCGTGTAGACGGCCACGCCGGCCAGCACGAGGATGAAGCAGGCCAGGATGATCCATTTATTCTTGAAGAGCACCTCCAGCACTTCGTGCAGGGAGATCTCCTCGCCCTCGGCCTCGCTCGTGGAGGGATAATACAGCCCGTTCGTCCCGTTGCGCTGCGGGCCGCCGGCCAGGTTTTCTGGAAAGCCGTTTCGTTCAGCCATTGATGTGGTAATCTGCCGACGAGAGGTTGGATACGTGGGGCGAGGCATCGAGACGGCCTGGGGGTGCCTCCGATCCTGCGCTATGTGAGGGCAGCGCGTCGTCCCTGGAACGATCCCTGTCGCGCCCGAGGTGCCGGGATCTTTCCAATATAAAGCCCTGGGGCGCCACTTGCAGCGTCCGGCCCCTGCGCGCCTGAAAAGAAGGGAAGAATATCAGGATTCTCCTTCCGGATCGCAAATGCCGCTGGCCGAAACATAATCCGCCGCTCCCCTT
>JBFGTT010000170.1:0-7060 GCA_041565995.1 Rhodothermales bacterium | reverse complement strand
GCGCTGGCTGAGATGCTGGAGCGTAAAACGTAATGACGTAAAACGTGAGGGTGTGTGCAGCGACGTTTCAGCGGGGCACCCTGGCGTTTTAGGCGTGGGTAGGGATAAAAACGTGTTGATGATCGACGCGTCAGCCTCCACGACGCACCCCTCCGAGGAAGCCTCGCCAGGTCGTTGAAGCGACCACTACAAACCGTGACAGGCTTGTAGTCGCCGCTTTAGCGGCGTGCCGACGCTGAAGGCGGGCGGCGTCGTCACACGCGCTACGGCCCCGAGACAGGGACCGAAGCGCATCGGCGAGGGTGTTGGGGACGCCATCAACGCCTTGCCCAAACGACCGACCCGCTCAGGTAAAGCCCGCCCTCTCCGCATGCCGAACGTCTCGGACGGTGCCGCTGCCTCGGAGCGCGAAACCTTCACCTCGCGCTTCGGGCTGTTGATGACGATGATCGGCGTGGCCGTCGGGCTGGGCAACGTCTGGCGATTTCCGTACATGGCCGGGCTCTACGGCGGCGCGCCCTTCGTGCTCTTCTACGTGCTCGTGGTGGCGGCGGTAGGCATCCCGGCCCTGATGGCCGAGTGGACGCTGGGCCGCCTGACGCGCCGGGGTCCGGTGGGCGCCTTCGAGCGCGCCGGCCTGCCCTTCGGACGCGCCGTCGGCTGGTTCTTCTTCTTCGTGGTGACGGCGGCGACCGGCTACTACACGAACGCCCTGGGCTGGGTGCTTTTCTACGCCGCCGGCGAAGCAGCCGCCGCGTTCGGCCTCGCCTGGGACAGCCCGGCCATTCTGCCGCCCGACGACGGCTTCTCGGCGCGCTCGCTGCTCTTGCAGATGACCTGCACGGCGCTGGTGATCCTGGCCTGCGCCGGCGTGTTGCTGAAAGGATTGCGGGCGGGCATCGAGCGCGTCAGCAAGGTCGTCGTGCCGGTGCTGCTGGCGATGCTGCTGCTGCTCATCGTCCGCGCGGTGACGTTGCCCGGTGCGGCGGAAGGCGTGCGCTGGTACCTTTTCAAGTTCGAGCCGGGGGCGCTGACGGGGCGGGTGATGCTCGCGGCGCTGGGGCAGGCCGTCTACACGCTCTCGCTCGGCGGCACGTTCATGGTGGTCTACGGCTCCTACCTCAAGCGCCAGGACGACCTGCGCCGGAGCGCCCTCTGGACCGCCACGGGCGACCTGGCGGCGGGTCTGCTGGCCGGTTTTGCCATCTTCCCGGCGGTCTTTGCGCTGGGCCTGGAGCCTGCCGGCGGGCCGGGGCTGATCTTCGCCACGCTGCCCGAAGTCTTTGCAAGGATCCCGGCGGGATGGCTCTTCGGGCTGCTGTTCTTCCTGGCCCTCTTCGGCGCCGCCTACCTCTCCGACGTGGCCGCCTTCGAAGTGCTCGTGGCCGGGCTGACCGACAACACGCAGCTCTCGCGGCGGCAGGCCGTCTGGGGGATGGCCGCCGTCGTCTTCGCCTGCGCGCTGCCGCCGATGGTCAACATGCGCGTCTTCGTGCCGTGGGACCTGACCTTCGGCTCCGGCATGCAGACGCTCGGGGCGCTGCTGGCCGTCGTGACGGTGGGCTGGGCGCTCCGGCGTTCGGAGGCGCTCAAGGCGCTGGCGGCGCACGACGCCTCGCCGCCGCTGTGGCTCTACTACTGGCTGCGCTTCGTCATCCCCGGCGCCATCCTGCTCGTCGGCGTCTGGTGGATCCTGACGGAGGTGTTCGGGATCGTCGTCGGCGTGTAATCTTCGCGGTGCAGCAGGCTCCGATCTTGCGAATATGCCGCCCGGTGATTTGATTACCGGCGGTCTCCTGTGCGCAGATTCCGCCCGCTGCGCCGTGCAGCAGTTTGTAAACCTGATCAGAATGGAAGGGCTGGGGGTGGGCGTCTGGGAGGACCGAAGATCGAGGATGGGAGATCGAGGATAGCTCTCGCTGCCGGGCGATGCTTCTTCGCTCCTCGCAGTCCTCTCCCACCCTCTCAACCTCCCACACTCGAACACCCGTCACCCCCGCCCCGAAAGGCGGTTTTCCCCTCAACCAACACCGAGGTAGGCCATGCGCTTCTTGCTCAAAGTCACCATCCCGGTCGAGGCCGGCAATGCCCACGCCAAAGACGGGTTTGCCGCCCTCGCGCAGATCGTCGGCGAGTTGCAGCCCGAGGCGGGGTACTTCGTCGCCCAGGACGGCCATCGGACGGCGCTGCTGTTCATCCACATGGACGAACCGTCGCAGCTTCCGGCGGTCGCAGAGCCTTTCTTTCTGGCCTTCAACGCCGAGGTCGAGTGTACCCCTGCCATGATCGCCGAGGACTTGATGAAAGCCGGCCCGGCCGTGGCGCAGGCCGTCGAGAAGTACGGCTGAGGGCGGCTGCTGCAGCCCGGCGGAACGCGGGCGAGGCAGGGATGGGCGGAGCGACACCGCTTTTTTCGGCGATCCTCCGCGCGACCCGCCTCGTCCGCGTCCTGCGTTTTCACGGAAAGGCCACGCCTGCGCACGGCAAGGCTTTGCGAAAGTTCGATATCTTGCAGCCCCGCCCGGCGCGCCGCACGAGCCGGCAGGGCCGGCGCATCGCCTCGGCGGGATGCCTGTCGAAAACCCCTCAAGGACGGCAACGATATGAAGGGAACTCTGGAGGTGCTCAACGTGCTGGCGACGCTGGGCTTTCCGTCGGTGCTGGCGGTCCTGACGTTCCTCTACCGACGGGCGTTCAAGAAACAACTCGAGTTTTCGCCGGCGCTGGCCTTCGCCTACAGCTACTTCAACAACTTCATCGCGCCGCTGCACGCCCGGCTGGCCGCCGCCGAGCCGCTGGAGGTGGCGGGTCATCCGGTAGATAAAGTCTTCATCCTCATCCCGCGCGTCCTGCACGACGTCTCGAGTGCGCGCATCACGACCGTCAAGCACGACTTCGAGCGCGGCGGCAACCCGCTCGAGGAGATCGTCGTGGATACGCCCCAGGGCAAGCGTACGGTGCTCGTCAAAACCGAGCGCAACGGCGCCCACCGAAAGCTCCTCTTCGACATCCCGCGCATCCTCTCGACCACCGAGCACATCATCAACGACACGCTCGAAGGCCCTCGGGAGCGCAAACAGAAGGCGTGGACGAAGGTGGAGGCTCGGGAGATCAAAAACTTCGAGACGCACCTGGCCGCGCTCATCCTGAAACATCACTTCGAGGAGCGCATCAAGCTCTTCGACGTAGACTTGGCCGCCCTCCGCGAGGACGCCGACCTGATCCGCCAACGCGGCGCCCAAAGATCGCGGCGGCAGCGCCTGAAGGACTGGCTGAAACGCAAACGCACCTGATCCCCATGACTCCCATCGACACCCCCGCCGCGCCGGCGCCCGCCGGGCACTACGCGCAGGCCGTCGTGCACGGCGGCCTGGTCTTCGTCTCCGGCCAGCTTCCCATCGACCCCGCCGACCGCGAGCAGCCGCCGGGCACCATCGAGGAGCAGACCGAGCAGACGCTGCGCAACGTCGGCGCCATCCTGGAGGCCGCCGGCAGCAGCCTCGACCGGGTACTCCAGATGACCGTCTACATCTCCGACGTGAGCCTGTGGAGCCGCGTCAACGCCGCCTACGCCCGCGTGATGGGCGCGCACCGCCCCGCCCGCGCCGTGGTGCCCGTCAAGGACCTGCACTACGGTTATCAGATCGAGATCCAGGCCGTCGCCGCCGCCTGAGGGGCCGCGCGCCCCACCCTCGCTACCGACTTCGCCACGCATGGACGTACGCGGCAAAATCCTCGTCACCGGCGCCACCGGGTTCATCGGTACGCGGTTGGTCTATGCGCTGGCTGAGCGGGGCCACACCGTCCGCGCGCTGAGCCGCCAATCGGCGTTTCACGCGCCGCCCGGCCTGGGCTGGCCCGCCGGCTGGCCGCAGGGCGACCCGCGCGTGGAGCAGGTCCAGGGCGACATCACCGACGGCGAGAGCCTCCGGCACGCCCTCGAAGGCTGCTCGCACGTCTTCCACCTGGCCGCCTACGCCAAGAACTGGGCGAAGGACCCGACGCGCTACGAACGGATGAACGTCGAGGGCATGCACGCCGTCTTCGAGGCGGCGCGGCGGCAGGGCGTCGCGCGCGTGGTCTTCACCTCCACCATCGTCAGCCTCGGCCCGACGCCGCCGGGCCGCGTGGGCGACGAAGCCATGCCCCGCCACACCGACGCCTGCTTTACCGCCTACGAAGCCACCAAGACCCGCGCCGAAGCCGAAGCCCTCCAGATGGCCCGCGACGGCTTCCCGGTGGTCGTCGTCAACCCGACGCGCGTCTACGGGCCGGGCCACCTCACCGAAGGCAACAGCATGACGCTCCTGATCGACCAGTACGACCGGGGGCGGATGCCGTGGCTGCTCAACCGGGGCGTCAACGTGGGCAACTACGTGCTGGTAGACGACGTGGTGGCCGGGCACCTGCTGGCGATGGAGCGGGGCCGCCCGGGCGAGCGCTACATCCTCGGCGGAGAAAACGCATCGCTCGCCGAGGTCTTCGCGCTCATCGACGCCGTCGGCGGCAGGCGGCACCTCCGGATTCCCGTGGCCCCCTCGGCGGCGCTGGCCTTCGCCCACCTCCTGCAGCAAAGGGCGGCGTGGTTCGGCGTCTACCCGCAGATCACGCCGGGCTGGGTGCGGACCTTCCTGGTGGACTGGGCCTACCGGAGCGACAAGGCCGAGCGCGAACTGGGCTACCGACCCACGCCCCTGGCCGAGGGGATTGAGCAAACCTACGCATGGTTACAGCGCGTGAGGACGCAGCCGTCATGAGCCTACCTGCCTGGTCCCGCCCGCTGGCGGACGCCTTCCGGGGCGAGCGTTTCAAGCCCACCGTCATCCTGCTCAGCTCGATGGTGCTGATGGTGACGTGGAAGTACCTCGGCGCGCCCGGCTTCTTCCTGGAGCGGTTCCCCGCGAGCACTCCGCTGTGGGACGAACCGACGGCGGCGGCGGCCATCTACTCGTTCGTGGCCTGCCTGGTGCTGCTGGGCGTGGTGCCGGCGCTGATCGTCAAGGGGGTCTTCCGCGAGCGGCTGGCCGACTACGGCGTGCAACTCGGCGACGGGGCCTTCGGGATGAAGGCGTTTTTGCTGTTGGCGCCGGCGTTTCTGCTGGTGGCCTACCTCTCCATCGACGATCCGGGGCTGGTGGCCGAGTATCCGATCAACAAGGGCGCGTGCGGCTCGCAGGCGCGCTTCGGCTTCCACACCCTCACGTTTCTGCTGTTCTACGTGGGCTGGGAATTTCACTTCCGGGGCTACCTGCAGTTCGGCCTGGCCGGGTCGATGGGCAAGTACAACGCGGTGCTGGTGCAGGTGCTGGCCTCCTGCCTGCTGCACATCGGCAAGCCCGGCTCCGAGATCTACGGCTCGATCCTGGGCGGGCTGCTCTGGGGCGTGCTGGCCTTCCGCACCCGCTCGGTGCTCTCGGGCCTGTTGCAGCACGCGCTGATGGGCCTGGCGGTGGACTGGTTCGTGTGCTTCGCCTGACGACGAAGGGGCGGCTCGCCCCGAAGGATCGAGCCGCCCCTCGACGCTGCGTGCAACCTCAGTGTTTGTGCGTCGCCTCGGTCTTGTGATGCTCGCACGTGACGTTGGGGTTGAACTGGGCGAAGACGCCGTTGGGGTTCTCGCGGTAGATCCAGACGTGCCGGTCGTAGTGCGGCTCGAACAGGTGCGCCTCGTCGACCGCCGTCGACGGATCGTCCGCCATGAGATCGTAGGGAACCCCCTGGAACGACGGCCGCTCCGCGTTCTGGGCGTCCCAGGCTTTCTTGAACACGAGGTTCTCCACGGCCACGAGTTCGAGCGAGCCGTCGGCCTGTGGCTCATAGATGAGGATGGAGGGCCGGTAGAAGTCCGTATGCGTGCCCACACCGTTCACGCGCGGCTTCGTCTCGGTGATGCCGAGGAGGTCGGGGCGGGCGAAGTGAATCCCCATCGCGCCGAGTTCGGCAGGCTCACCCATCATCTCCGCCGTGTCGCAGAGGTTCAGGGGGTCTCGGACGTAGCCCTCCGCGAGCGCTACCTGCACGTCCTGGAACCGTTCGGTCGCTGCGCGGACGGCATCCAGGTTCGGCTCGGCGGATGCCGAGGGTGAGGCCGTCAGGAGCGTCGCCCGGGCGACGATCAGGCCGATGAGCAGGAAGGTGAGTGCGGCGAGCACGAAAGCTATGCGTTTCATTGCAGTTCCTCTGATGGATAGGGGGACCGGATCCCCGGTGGATGGGAGGGTGAGGAAGGCGCCTGTTCGCAAGACAACCGCCCTCGTGTAGGAGACCCCGTGTCGCCTCGCTTGAGACCTGGGAAGCGTCTTCGCAGGTGCGGGTGTCCGGGGTGGCTCTTCGAGCGTGTGCCTCTGCTGCCGTTTGAAGAGGTAGGCCGGAAATCCCCCCGGTTTTTTTCATCGCCGTCGAAAAAAAATGGAGACAGGCTGCGCAATCCTGGAAAAATCTTGTGCGGAATCGTCTTGCGGCAGGCGAGCGCTTTGTGGTGAAGTCGCGGTGTCCTAGCTTTCAGCGATCAGCTTTCAGCGGACAGCTTTCAGCGATCGGCTTGAAGCTCTTTTAGCTGACCGCTGACGGCTGACCGCTTTATTAGCCGAGGGCTGCCCGGCCAGACGTTCACCCACCTGGGCATCCTGCCTCGTATGGCTACCTTCTTCGGAAACACCGCATTGAGCCTGCGGTTATGATGGCCCTCGGTGCCGTTGCGAGAAACCCATCCACGCCGGGCCAGGCGCCTATCCGAAAAACCTGCTCTTGCGGCCTGCGCAGCCGCACGAAGCCCGGAGGAGCAGGATTTTCCGTCATGGAGCGATGGAGAACCGTCCCGCCCAGCCTTCCGCTGACGTCACGCAGATGCTCCTCCGGTGGAGCCAGGGAGACCAGCAGGCGCTCGACCGGCTCGTGCCCCTGGTCTACGACGAACTCAAGGCCATCGCGCGGGCACGGCTGCGGCACGAACGCCCTGATCACACGCTCAATACGACCGGGCTGGTCCATGAGGCCTACCTCAAGCTCGTCGACATCCAGCGGGTGCAGTGGACCGACCGGGCGCACTTCCTCGCCATGG
>JBFGTT010000169.1:0-7067 GCA_041565995.1 Rhodothermales bacterium | reverse complement strand
CTTCGTCGGGGATCAGATCGACGAGGCCGGTCCAGCCGCGCCGGATGCCCAGGACGCGGTAGCCTTCGCGCAGCGCCCGGATGGTGATGGCGCGGATGGCCGGGTTGAGGCCCGGCACGTCGCCGCCGCCGGTGAGGATGCCGATGGTGCCTTTGTAGGTTGTCATGGGAGCAAACGCCTCCTTAAATCGCGCAAAAACGAAAGAGACAGGGTTCGAAGGTACGGCAGGGCGTGTGAAAAGACCACGGACGCAGGCGTCTTCCCTTTTAATTATAGATCAAGAGGCCGCGTCCGGCCTAATAAAAAGAGGCGCTATTCGATTTTTGCATTCCATTTCCACATTCGAGTGCTCCGCCGGCAGGCATCCGGAAAGGGATCGCCCGCGATGGAATGCGCCCGGTCGGAGGCGCGTCCAATAGCCGACTCGGCAACGCAGGCCGGCTTTTTTCGGAGCCGCCCGTGGGGGTCGCGCCTGCCCTGCCGTGTAAGCACCCTGCCGGGACGCTCCCGGCAGGCATCCTTCCAACAAACCCCGGACGTACGCGACCATGCACGCTTCCGCCCCCGGCGCCGCGCGCCGCTTCCTCCTGCTCCTCGCCCTCTGCGGCCTGCTGAGCCTCTGGCTGGCAGTGCCCAACTTCGCCCAGCCGCGCCGTCTCGATCCCGAACAGATGCAGCAACGCCTCGCCGCAGAAACCGACGCGTTGATCCAACAACTCGCCCTGACCGACGCGCAGGAGGCGCAGGTACGCCCCATCCTGGCGGAGCGCAACGAGCAGCGCGTGGCGCGCCTCGTCAAGGCCCGCGAGCGCTTCTCGCGAGAGGCCATGACGGCGATGCGGCAGGACCTGGAAGCCCTCAACGCCGCCACCGACAAAAAGCTGGAGGCGGTCCTGACGAAAGCGCAGATGGCAAAGTACAGGAAGATCCAGGAAGATCGAGCCGCACGGCGACGAGGCCGGCGCGGCATGTAGCAGCTCTGGCGGCTGAACCGCAGCGGCACTGGCTCCATCGAGGGCGGATAGACCCGGAGGGTATCGAGCATCCTTCGGGTTTTTCCTTTTGCCACCGGCGATGGAATGCCCCGTGCCGTGGCCTCGTCTAATAGCCGGCAGCACGAGGCAGGCCGCCCGTCCGGGCGCCGCCGGGTGCGCCCGGTAGTTTTCCACAGAACAACCTTCGATGGAGATAGCGCCATGAGAACCTTGCATAAACCCGCTTTCCCGCGCTTTCTGGCGCTTGCCGCCTTCCTGGCCGTCTTCCTCCTGGCGGCCTGCGACGCCGGCACCTCGGCCACCGAGGAAGAAACCCTCAACCCCGACGAACTCACCGAGCTAGCCGCCGCGCTGACGCAGGACCTGAACCTCTCGTCGGACCAGGCGAAGGCCGTCGACGACCTCCTCGCCACGGGCCAGCAGCGGACGCCGGGCCACCTCTGGACCGTCGCCGCCGCCCTGCAACAGCGCCTGAAGGACGAGCAGAAGACGCGCCTCTCGGAGCTGGCCGCCCAGCGCCGGGAACGCCTGACTGAGCAGGGCCGGCGCGGGCGCTTCGACCGGGGCGAGCAGGGCAACGGGCGGCGCTTCGGCCAACGGCGTGGCGTGCACGAGGGCCTCGCCGCCGTGCTGACGCCCGAGCAGCAGGAAGCCTTCAAAGCCCTGCATCTGGCCCATCGCGACGAGATCCAGAAGCTACGGCAGGCCCGGAGCGAGGGCACGCTGACGCTCGAAGCCTTCCGCGAGCAGATGCAGACCCTCCGCGAGGCGATGCGCGCTGAGATGGCGGCGCTGCTGACCGACGAGCAGAAAGCCACGCTGGAGCAACGGCGCCAGGAGCGCAAGGCGCGCGGCGAGGCGTTCAAGGAGACGGCGGCGCAGGCGCGGGCCGAAGCGCTCGGCCTGAGCGCCGAGCAGGAGGCCGCGCTGGAGGCGTTGCAGGCCGAGCACCAGGCAGCCTTCCAGGCCCTGATGGAGCAGGCCCGCGCCGGCGAGCTCGACCGCGAAGCCGCCAGGGCGCAAGGCCAGGCGCTACGTGAGGCGCACCAGGCCGACCTGGCCGCCGTGCTGACGCCCGCGCAGCAGGAAATCGTGGAGATCCATCACGCGCTGGCGGCCCGGCTGGGCTTCGGCAGGCGCGGACGCCACGGCGGCTTCGGCGGCCCGCACGGTCCCGGCGAGCGGACCGGCTGACACGCCCCGGACGGGAGCCTCCATGCAAAGGGAGGCGTTGCAGCCGCCACGCCTCCCCTTCCACGCCTACCGTGTCCGCTACCCTCGCCGCCTTGACCACACCAACGCCGCAGCAGGCCGTTCCTCCGGACGAGGAACTCGTAGCGCGTGCCCGCCAGGGAGATCGCCGGGCCTTCCGCATGCTGGTCGAACGCTACGAGGAGGACGTGGCCGCCACGGTCGTGGCCATGCTGGGGCCGAGCGCCGAGGTAGACGACGTGGCGCAGGAGGTCTTCATCCGGTTCTACCGGGCGCTGGACCAGTTCCGGGGCGAGGCGACGGTGGGCACTTACCTCACGCGCATCGCCATCAACCGCTCGCTCGACGCCCTGCGCCGCCGCAAACGACGGCTGGCGCGCTTCCTCAGCCGGGACGACGAGGCCGCGCGCATCTCCGAACCTGCCCTCGACGCGGACCAGCGCCTCGACGCCCGCGAGCGCCGGCGGCTCGTGCACCGGGCCATCCGGGCGCTCCCGCCCAAACACCGCGCCGTGATGGTGCTGCGCATGATCGAAGGCTATTCTACCGAAGAGACGGCGGAGATGCTGGGCTTGCCCTACGGGACCGTCCTCTCCCGCCTCAGCCGCGCCCACGCCAAACTCAAAGCATGGCTCACCCCCTACCTGAAGGAAAACGCGACCGACGCCTGACGATGCAGGAGGCACCATGAAACCCGACCACCACGAACGGCTGCTCCGGCTGCTCCAGGGCCACCTGACGCCCGAAGAAGCCGCCGACCTGCGCCGCGAGATCGACCGCTCGCCGGCGCTACAAGCCGAACTCGAAACGCTACGCGCCCTCCATGGGCTGCTCCGGACGACGGTGCGCGCCGACGCCGAAGAGGCCCTGGCGCCGTTCTTCGCCGACCGGCTCATGCGCCGGCTGACGCCCGCGCCGCAACGGCTGGCGAAAACGTCGCCGGAGGAGGAGCTTTTCAGCGGGCTGCTGCGCCTCTTCCGCCCGGTGGCGCTGGCGGGCCTGCTGCTGATCCTCGGCTTCGCCGCCTACAACGTGACGCTCTCGAGCGCCTACGACGCGGCTCCCTCGACCACCGAGGCCGTGCTGGCCCTGCCGCCGGTGACGCTCGCCACGGCCTACGAAGCCGAATTATAATCCCCCAGAGCCATGAAGGCACGTACCAAATCGGCGCTGCTGTTGCTCGCCACGCTCGGCGTGGGCGTGCTCATCGGCGCGTTGGCGGCCAGTGCCGTCCTGAACCTCCGGCTCGACCAGCTCCGGGCGTTGCGCGAGCGCGGCGGCTTCACCCAGCGCGTCGAAGAGGTCATCCAGCCGCAGGACGAAGCCCAGCGGGAGGCCATCCACGCCGTGCTCGAACGCTCGCACAACCGCTTTCGGCGCGCGCAGCAGCGGTTCTTCGCCGAGTTTAGCGCCAACCGGGATTCGCTGCGGGCCGAGCTGGCGCCGCTGCTGACGCCCGACCAACAGGCGCGGCTCGACGAATGGTTCGCCCGCGACCGGCGGGGGCGCCGCGAACGCGGACGCTCCGACCGTGACCGCCGCCCGCCGCCCGGCCAGCGCGCCCCCGACTAGCGCGTCGTCTTGCGACCAGCGTTTATCCGACCCTCGCCTTCCCACGAACAGTCCCCGGACTGAGGTTCATCCTCCAAAGCCATGAAGAAGATCATCGGAATCGTCGTGGTGCTCGCCGTTACGGGCGCTACGCTGTGGTATTTCAACCGGGGCGGCAAGGAAGCCCTCAGCCCCTACCGCTTCGTCGAAGTCGAGCAGGGCGACCTGGAGGCCGTCGTCTCGAGCACCGGCACGCTCGACGCCGTCAAGACGGTGCAGGTGGGCACGCAGGTCTCGGGCCGCGTGGCCCAGATCTTCGCCGACTTCAACGACACCGTGCGCCAGGGTCAGGTCATTGCGCTGATCGACACGACGCTGCTGGTGAGCGCCGTGCGCGACGCCAGGGCCAACCTCGAACGCAACGAGGCCCAACGGGAACAGGCCGCGCGCGACCTCGAACGCATCCGCGGCCTCTACGAGAAACAGTTCGTCACCGAAGTCGAGTTCAACAACGCCCAGTACGCCCTCGACATCGCCGAGGCGTCGTTGAAGTCGGCGGAGGTGAGCCTGGAGCGGGCGCAGCAAAACCTGGCCTACGCCACCATCTACGCGCCCATCTCCGGCACCGTCATCGAGCGCAACGTGGAGGTGGGGCAGACGGTGACGGCCAGCATGTCCACGCCGCAGCTTTTCCTGCTGGCCAACGACCTCTCGCGCATGCAGATCCTGGCCTCCGTCGACGAGAGCGACATCGGCAAGATCGAGGAGGGGCAGACGGCCCGCTTCACCGTGCAGGCCTACCCGGACGAGACCTTCACCGGCACGGTGCGCCAGGTGCGCCTGCAATCCACGATGCAGGAAAACGTGGTCAACTACACCGTCGTGATCGACGTGGAGAACAAAGCGGGCAAGCTGCTGCCCGGCATGACGGCTACGGTGGACTTTTTGATCGAGACGGCCCGCGACGTGCTCAAGGTCAACAACGCCGCCCTCCGCTTCCGCCCCACCGAGGCGATGGTGGCCCAGATGCGCGAAAACGTCCAACGACGCCGGGAGAACCTGCCCGACTCGGTGCGCGACCGGATGGCCGAGCGCCGCGCCGCCCGCGGCGACAGCACCGCGCGGGGCAACCGGGGCGGCTTCGGCGGCCAGGGTGGCTTCGGCGGACCGGGCGGCTTCGGAGACTTCGGCGGCGGTCAGGGCCGGCCCGACGTCGTCATGCTGTGGTATCTCGACGCAGAGGGCAACCTGGCCGTGGCGCGCGTGCGCACCGGCATCAGCGACGGCCAGATGACCGAGATCCAGGGCCGTGCCATCGAACCCGGCATGCAGATCATCGCCGGCGTGACGCAGGCGGCGGAGACGAGCCAGACGGCGAACCCGTTCCAGCAAAACCAGCAACGGAGCGGACGCCGCCTGCCAGGCGGGTTTTAACTACGAATCGAGGTGTGGACGTATGGACGACGTGACCCAGAGAATCGTCCATACCTCCTCCCAAACCTTGCAACGATGGAAATATCCGACACCGTCATCCGCACCGAAGGCATCACGAAGGTCTACCAGATGGGCAAGACCGAAGTGCACGCGCTGCGCGGCATCGACCTGGAGGTGCGGCGTGGCGAGATGATCGCCATCATGGGCGCCTCCGGCTCCGGCAAATCGACCCTGATGAACATCATCGGCTGCCTGGACTATCCCACGGCGGGCACCTACTTCCTCGACGGCATCCGGGTAGACCGCCTCGGCAAAAATCAACTGGCCGACATCCGCAACCAGAAGATCGGCTTCGTCTTTCAGGGCTTCAACCTGCTGGCGCGCACCACGGCGCTCGAAAACGTGGAGTTGCCGCTGCTCTACGACCGCACCGGGCGCAAGATCAACACCAGGAAGATGGCCGGCGCGGCGCTGGAGCGCGTGGGCCTCGGCGACCGGATGGACCATCAGCCCAGCGAGCTTTCGGGGGGGCAGCAGCAGCGCGTGGCTATTGCCAGGGCGCTCGTGAGCGAGCCCTCGATCCTGCTGGCCGACGAGCCGACGGGCAACCTCGACAGCCGCACCTCCGTCGAGGTGCTGGCGCTGTTCCAGGAACTCAACGACCAGGGCATGACGGTGCTGCTGGTGACGCACGAGCACGACGTGTCCGAGTGCGCCCGGCGCATCATCGAACTGCGCGACGGCCTCGTCCTGCGCGATCACCCGGTGGCTGAGCGGCGCAGCGCCGCCAAGGTCCTCGAATCCCTCCCAGCGCTTGAACCGGTATCGTGACATGAAAGCCAGGACGCTCATCAAAGTCGCCACGCAGAGCATCTTGAAGAACAAGATGCGGACGCTCTTGACGATGCTCGGCATCATCATCGGCGTCGGAGCGGTCATCGTGATGGTGGCCGTGGGCCAGGGCGCGCAGTCGCAGATCCAGGACCAGATCAACGGCCTGGGCACCAACATGATCGTCATCACGCCCGGATCGAGCAGCCAGGGCGGCGTCAGCCGGGGCGCCGGCAGCTTCAACCGCCTCAACATCAACGACTACGAGAAGCTCAGGCGCGAGAGCCTGCTGCTCTCGGGCGTCTCGCCGGTGCTCTTCACACGCACGCAGGCCATCGGCGGGCAGGGCAACTGGCGCACGACGATCAACGGCGTCACCACCGACTACCAGATCATCCGCGACTGGCAGGTTGCCTCGGGCCGGTTCTTCGACCAGAGCGAGATGCGCTCGATGCGCAAGGTGGCCGTGCTGGGCAAGACCGTGGCGGACAACCTGTTTCCCGGCGAAGACCCGGTCGGGCAGAAGATCCAGTTGCGCAACGTGCCCTTCGACATCATCGGCGTGCTGGCCGAGAAGGGGCAGACGGCGTCGGGGTCGGACCAGGACGACGTGGTCATCGCGCCCTACACGACGGTGCAGAACCGCCTCAGCGGCTGGAACTTCATCGGGCAGATCCTCGCCTCGACCTCCTCGCCTGCCGACCTCCCGGAGGCGCAGGAGGAGATCCGCCTCATCATGCGCGAGAGCCACGACCTGGCCGTCTGGGAGGAGGACGACTTCACGATCCGCAACCAGACCGACCTGGCCGACGCCGCGCAGGGCACCACCGAGGTGATGACGCTGCTGCTGGCGGCCATCGCGAGCATTTCGCTGCTGGTGGGCGGCATCGGCATCATGAACATCATGCTCGTCTCCGTCACCGAGCGCACGCGCGAGATCGGCATTCGCATGGCCATCGGCGCGCGCGGCTACGACGTGCTGACGCAGTTCCTCGTCGAGAGCATCGTGATGAGCATCCTGGGCGGCATCATCGACATCGGGGT
>JBFGTT010000168.1:0-7070 GCA_041565995.1 Rhodothermales bacterium | reverse complement strand
ATGACCGGTTTTACAGGATCGCCGAGCGTGCAGAAGGGCGCCATCATCGGCCTCGACCCGGCCAACCCGCTGGCGAGCGTCATCATCTTCCAGTACAACCCCGAGACGCTCACGCGCACCATCACGGCGCAGACCAGCGGCGGCGAGGCCGACACCGGCGAGGCCCTCCGCCTCAAAGGCCCGCCCAAAGAATCCATCAAGCTCGACGTAGAGATCGACGCGACGGACCAGTTGGAGACAGGCGATCCGCTGGCCGGCACGCTCGGCATCCACCCGACGCTGGCTTCGCTGGAGATGCTGCTCTACCCCAAGTCCGCCGTCGTCATCGCCAACGAGGTGCTCAAGGCGGCGGGCGTCATCGAGGTCATCCCGCCCGAGGCGCCGCTGACGCTCTTCATATGGGGCATCAAGCGCGTGCTGCCGGTGCGCCTGACCAGCTTCACCATCACCGAAGAAGCTTTCGATCCCAACCTCAACCCGATCCAGGCCAAGGCCAGCCTGACGCTCGACGTGCTCAGCTACTACGACCTGGGCCTGCTGAGCGTCGGCGGCGCGCTCTACATGGCGCACCAGATCATCAAGGAAGTGATGGCGACCGTCGGCGGCGTCGCCAACATCGCCGGGGCCGTCTCGGGCGCCGTCTCCGGCTCCGTCAACGTCTCCATCGGAGGGTAACGCCATGTTCGACCCCAACAGCCGCTACTACACCCTGGCGACGGCCACGCTGGAGCAGACCGGCAGCGACGGCCAGCCGCGCCAGGTGCGCTACGTGCGGCGGCGCTTCGTCCCGCCGAACGACGGCGCCACGACGCTCCTCGAACACACCGTCGTCGAGGGCGACCGCCTCGACAACATCACGGCGCGCTACCTCGGCGACCCCGAACAGTTCTGGCGCCTCTGCGACGCCAACCGCACGCTGCATCCCGCCGACCTGACCGGGGAGGTGGGCGCCAAGATCGAGATCACCTTGCCGCAACTTTAACGAGACGACGAGCCGAAGCATCGGCGAGACGACGGACGCGTCCTGTCGCCGGCTCGTCTTCGCGTGCTAACCTGCAAGCCTATGCTCGATAGTCTGCTGGGCATCCGGCTGGTCCTGATGATGGGCCAGACCCTCCCGCTGCCGGCCTCGCAGGAGGTCATGAACGCCTTCAGCAGCCTGGAGGTCACCAACGACGCCGACCAGGGCGACGGCTTCCAGCTTACGTTCAAGCTGGCCAAGGGCAGCGCCCTCGATTACACGCTGCTGCAGAGCGGCGCGGTCGAGCCGTTCAACCGGGTGGTGGTGGCCGTGGCCTTCGGCGTGGTGCCCGAAGTGCTCATCGACGGCATCATCACGCACCACCAGCTCGCCCCCAGCAACGAGCCGGGCCAGTCTACGCTGACGGTCACCGGCAAGGACGTCAGCCTGATGCTCGACCTGGAAGAGAAGAACGAGCAGTACAAAAACCAGCCGGACTGGCTGATCGTCACGCAACTGCTGGGCGCTTACGCGCAGTACGGGATCCTCCCGAAGCCCACCCCGACGGCCGTCATCCCCATCGAGATCGAGCGCGTCCCGCGCCAGCAGGAGACCGACCTGAAGTTCATCCAGCGGCTGGCCCAGCGCAACGGCTTCGTCTTCTACGTCGAGCCGCTGACGCTGGGTGTCAACACGGCCTACTGGGGGCCGGAGAACCGGCTCTCGATGCCGCAGGGCGCCCTGTCGGTCGACATGGGAGCGGCCACGAACGTGAAGCAACTCAGCTTCTCGAACGACGCGATGGCGCCGGTCGAAACCGAAGGCTCGGCGATCGAGCCGATCACCAAGACGTCGATCCCGATCCCGTCGTTGCCGCCGCTGCGGGTGCCGCCGCTGGCGGCCTCGCCGATGCCGACGCGGCGCAAGGTGCTCCTGCGCGAGGCCGCCAACCAGAACGTGGCGCAGGCAGCCACCACCGCCGTCTCGGCGTCCACCCGCGCGCCGGACCCGGTCACCGGCACCGGAGAGATCGACAACAAGCGCTACGGCAAGGTGCTGCGGGCGCGCCAGCTGGTGGGTGTGCGCGGGGCCGGGTGGTCCTACGACGGCGCCTACTACGTGCGCCGCGTCACGCACCGGATCCGGCGCGGCGAATACCAGCAGAGCTTCACCATCAGCCGAGAGGGGACCGGCGCCTTGCTGCCGGTGGTCGTTCCGTAAGATGCCACGACGGGGCCGCCCGGCGCGCACAAACCTGACCCGAACGTTATGCCTCAACCTTTCTACGGCAAATATCGCGGCATCGTCACCGACATCAACGACCCGCTGATGATCGGGCGGATAAAGGCGAACGTGCCGGACGTGATGGGGGACCAGGAGAGCGGATGGGCTATGCCCTGCGCGCCCTTCGGCGGCAACCAGATGGGCTTCTTCGCGCTGCCGAGCGTCGGGGCCGGCGTCTGGATCGAGTTCGAGCACGGCGACCCGGAGTACCCGATCTGGTCGGGCTGTTGGTGGGGGTCGGTGGCCGAGATGCCGCCGCTATTGTTGGCGCCGCCCTACAAGAAGCTGATGATCGTCACCGAGGGCGGCCAGTCCATCACGCTCGACGACACGCCGGGCATCGGCGGCATCACGCTGGAGACCTCGAGCGGGCAGAAGATCGTGCTGAGCGCCACCGGCCTGGAGATCGACAACGGCATGGGCGCTTCCATCAAGATGACCGGCCCGCAGGTGTCCATCAACCAGGGCGCCCTCGACGTAATCTGAAATCCACCCTCCACCCCTTCCACAATCCACAATCCGCACTCCACAATCCGCAATCGAAAATGCCTGGCTTTTTGCTTCATCAGGGCGCGACGGTGCTCTGCATGCACGGCGGGCAGGCCATGCCCACGGCGCCCAATCCGCGCGTGATGGTGAGCGGGCAGCCCGTCGTCACGCAGGCGGCGCCCTACACCGTGGCCGGCTGCCCGTTCAACGTGTCGGGCGGGCCGGTGCCGTGCGTGACGGCGCAGTGGATCACCGCCGCCACGCGGGTGCTGGCCGGCGGCCAGCCGGTGCTCTTGCAGGACAGCCAGGCCGTCTGCGCCCCCAACGGCACCGGCGTCATCATCGCCGTCACCCAGGTTCGCGTAAAGGGAATGTGATGCACGTAGACTATCCGTTTCACATCGACGGGCGGGGCCGCACCGCCGCCACCGGCGACGACGACTACGTCCGCGACCTGATCGAACAGGTCCTCTTCACCTCGCCCGGCGAGCGCGTCAACCGGCCCTCGTTCGGCAGCGGGCTGCTGCAACTTGTCTTCGCGCCCAACAGCGACGTGCTGGCCGGTGCCGTCGAGATGACCGTGCAGGGCGCCTTGCAACAATGGCTGGGCGATTTGATCCAGGTCGAAGGCGTCGACGTCCGCCATGAAGAATCGACGCTGGAAGTGCAGGTGCGCTACGTAATCCGCCGGAGTCAACAGCGCCAGGTGGCCAACTTTTCGAGGGAGGTCTGATGGACGCACAATTTCGCTGCGAGAACGAGGGCCGGCGCCGCGCGGTGGAGAACCAGGCGGCGCTCAACGGCATCGACTACCTGGAGGTGGTCTCGGCGAACCAGCGGCGGCTCGACGTGCACTTCGTCCACCCGCTGCCGGTGCGCCTGGGGCAGGTGCCCCCGGCGCCGGCGCCCGCCCTCACCGCCGCCAACATCCGCATCGAGGGCGGCGTGCAGGTGCGCAACGTGCGCGTGGTGCAGGTCTCCGACGTGGGCAACGTGCTGCGCCTGAGCATCGACCGGGCGGGCGACTACTCCACCTACACCCTCCGCCTGGTCACCTCGGCGAACGATCTGAACCCGCCCCCCGGCTTCGACCCGCACCTGGCGGCGGTCGATTTCTCGTTCAAGGTGGCCTGCCCCAGCGATTTCGATTGCAAGCCCGAGCCGGTGTGCCCGCCCGAAAAGCTGGTCGAGCCGGAGATCGATTACCTGGCCAAGGACTACGCCAGCTTCCGCCGCCTGATGCTCGACCGGCTGAGCATCACCATGCCCGACTGGCAGGACCGCAACCCGGCGGACGTGCAGATAGCGCTGGTGGAACTGCTGGCCTACGTGGGCGACCACCTGAGCTATTTCCAGGACGCCGTCGCCACCGAAGCCTACCTGGGCACCGCCCGCCGCCGCGTCTCGGTGCGCCGCCACGCCCGCCTGCTCGACTACTTCGTGCACGACGGCTGCAACGCTCGCGCCTGGGTTCACTTCCGCGTGACGCCCGGCGGCAACGCCGACGGCAGCACGCTGCCCGCCGCCACGCAACTGCGCACCAGCGGCGAGGACGACTACCTCGTCTTCGAGACGATGCACGACGTAGCCCTCCACGGCGCTCACAACGACGTCTCGTTCTACACCTGGAACGACGCCGAGTGCTGTCTGCCCAAAGGCGCCACGCGCGCTACCCTCCGCAGCGACGCGACCAACCCGCTGGCGCTGCAAGCGGGCGACGTGCTCGTCTTCGAGGAGGTGTGCAGCCCCACCACCGGCCTCGAAGCCGACGCCGACCCGGCCCATCGCCACGCCGCCCGCCTGACCGACGTGACGCCGACGACCGACCCGCTCGACGGGACGCCCATCGTGGAGGTGACCTGGCATGAGGACGACGCGCTGCCCTTCCCGCTATGCCTGACGGCGCTCGTAACCGTCGCCGGCGGCGTGCCCGAAGTCAAGGAGGTCAGCCTGGCGCACGGCAACGTCGTCCTGGCCGACCTCGGCGAGACGGTGAGCGAGAGGATGGAGACCGTGCCGCGAGAAGGCCGCTACCGTCCCTATTTGCAACAGACGGGCGTCACCTTCGCCGTGCGCTACGACCATGCCGAGGCGCAAGCGCAAGCCGCTTCGGCGCTCCTCGTCCAGGATCCGCGCGCGGCCCTGCCGGCCGTTCGCCTCGACGACGACGACGAGCGGTGGCAGCCCCGGCGCGACCTGCTCGCCAGCGACCGTTTCGCGGCGGACTTCGTCGTGGAGGTCGAGCACAACGGGCGGGCGTACCTGCGCTTCGGCGACGACGTGCTGGGCAAAGCGCCCTCGGCGGGAACGGACTTCACGGCCACCTACCGCGTGGGCAACGGGCCGGCGGGCAACGTCGGCGCCGAGGCCATCAGCCGGATCGTGGGCTTCGACGGGATCGAGCGCGTGCGCAACCCGATGCCGGCTGCCGGCGGCACCGCCGGCGAGAGCATGGCCGAGGTGCGCCAGTACGCCCCGCAAGCCTTCCGCACGCAGCAGCGCGCCGTCACCGAGGCCGACTACGCCGAGGTGGCCGAGCGCCTGCCCGGCGTGCAGCAAGCCGCCGCCCGCTTCCGCTGGACCGGAAGCTGGTACACCGTCTTCGTCACCGTCGACCGCAAGGGCGGGCTGTCCGTGCGGGAAGCGAACGACGCCTTCGAAGAAGAACTGCTGGCCCACCTGAACCGCTTTCGCATGGCCGGCTACGACCTCAAGATCAACGACCCGGTGTTTGTCTCGCTCGACCTGCTGCTGGCCGTCTGCGTCGAAACCGGCTATTTCCGCAGCGACGTCAAGCAGACCCTCCTGCAAGTCTTCAGCCGGCACGACCTGCCCGACGGGCGGCGCGGGTTCTTCCATCCGGATCGCTTCACCTTCGGCCAGCCCGTCTACCTCAGCCAGGTCTACCAGGCGGCGATGGACGTGGCGGGCGTGGCCTCGGTGGAGGTCAAGCGGTTCCAGCGGTGGGGCAAAACCCCGGCGGGCGAGATTGCGGCGGGCCTGCTGCAACCGGCGCCGCTGGAGGTGGTCCGGCTCGACAACGACCCCAGCGAGCCGGAAAACGGCAAGATCGAGTTCGACATGCTCGGAGGACTCTGAGGACGTATGAACGTGTGGACGTATGGACGAAAAGGCGAAAGATTCGTCGATTCGTCCACATAAAAAAGAGATCGTCAAACATGAGTGACGAACTAGACACCTGCGGCTGCTGCGAGGGCGTCGAAGCGCTGACGCCGGCTTCGGTCGAGAACAGGCCGGGGCTTTCGGCGCTGGCCTACCGTGTGGGCACGCACGCGCGCTTCAAGCAGGCCATGCAGGCGGCGCTGGCCGGGGCGCTGCCCGCGCTGACCACGCGCGCCGACGACGATCCGGCCATCGCCCTGTTCGACGCCTGGGCCACCGTGCTCGACGTGCTGAGCTTCTACCAGGAGCGCATCGCCAACGAGGGCTACCTGCGCACGGCCGCCGAGCGGCAGTCGGTGCTGGCGCTGGCCCGGAGCATCGGCTACGAACTGCGCCCCGGCGTAGCCGCCGGCACCTTCCTGGCCTTCAAGCTCGAAACGGCGCCGGGCGCGCCCACCTCCGCCGTCATCGACGTGGGCACGAAGGCGCAGAGCCTGCCCGGCCAGGACGAGGTGCCGCAGGTTTTCGAGACCGTCGAAAAGATCGAGGCGCAGGCGGCCTGGAACGCGATGAAGGCGCGGCAGCACCGGCCCTACGTGCCCGGCATGAACGCGCGGACGATCTATCTGAAGGGCACCTCCACCAACCTCAAGCCGGGCGACGCCCTGCTGCTCGTGGGCGAGGAGCGCGAACGCAATCCCGGCAACGAAAACTGGGACTTCCGCCTCGTCAAGGCGCTGGAGGAAGACCGGGAGGTGGCGCTTACCATCGTCGAGTTGAACCGGGGGCTGGGTTCGTTCACGCCGTTCACGCGCCCGGCGGCCGACCCGGAGGTCTATGCCCTGCGCCGCCGCGCCGCCCTCTTCGGCCACAACGCCCCCGACTGGCGGGCCATGCCCGACAGCGTCAAGGACGGCTACGAGACCCTCGGTCCCAACGATACCCACGGCCCAAACTGGCCCGGCTTCACCATCCGGGAGATCGCCGACAACCAGGCCGACACGGTGTATCTCGACGCCGTCTATCCCAAGATCGTCCCGGACAGTTGGATCGTCCTGTCCACGCCCGACTACAGCGAGGTCTACAGGGTGGACCGGGTAGCCGAAGACGCCCGGACCAACTTCACGCTTTCGTCGAAGACCACGCGCCTGAGGGTGGACGGCGAAAACCTGCTGGAACGATTCGACCAGCGGATCCGCGACACGGTCGTCTT
>JBFGTT010000167.1:0-7075 GCA_041565995.1 Rhodothermales bacterium | reverse complement strand
CCCGACTGGAGCGACGTGGCCGACCTCAACTACAACGTGCCCGCCGTCCGCGCCGAAATGAAACGCGCCATGCGCTACTGGGTCGAGCAGTTCGACATCGACGGCTACCGCTGCGACGTGGCCGAGATGGTGCCGGGCGACTTCTGGGCCGACGCCATCGCCGAGCTACGCTCCGTCAAACCCGTCATGATGCTGGCCGAAGGCGAAGCGCCCGACCTCCACGAAAACGGCTTCGACCTGACCTACTCGTGGCGGCTCTACCAGACGCTCAAGCAGGTCTGGCAGGGCGATCCGCTGACCCGGTTCTTCGCCGTCCTCGACACGCAACAGACGCAGTTTCCCCCGGACGCCCTCCGCCTGCGCTTCACGACCAACCACGACGAGACGGCCTGGGACGCCCCGCCGCCGGTGCGCTTCGGCAGCTTCGAGGGCGCCCGCGCCGCCGCCGTGCTGATGACCACCCTCCCCGGCGTGCCGCTGCTCTACAACGGCCAGGAAGCCGGCGTCGCGCAAAACGTCGTCTTCTTCGAGCGAAACCCCATCGACTGGTCGCAACACCCGGAGATGCGGCTGTTTTACAGAGATTTGATGGCACTGCGTCACGGCAGCGGGGCGCTACGTAGCGGCGCCATGAACGTGCTGGCGCGCGGAAACCCGGACGTGGCGCTCTTCGAACGCGCCGGCGGCGGCGAGCGCCTGGTCGTAGCCGTCAACGTGCGCAACAAACCGGCTTCGATTTCGCTGCCGGAAGCGCTGCGCGGCGCGCGCCTGAAGCACGCCTTGACGGGCGAGGATCTCCGCGCCGCCGACACGCTGCCCCTGCCCGCCTACGGCTACGCCCTCCTCCGCGTCGAAGGCTGACGAGAGGACGAGCGGACGTATGAACGAGAGGACGAAAAACCATCTCTAAACAACGTGCACACGGCTCCTTCAGTCGGGCGCGCTGAAGTCGGAGTAGGTCGAGACGGTGCGGAAGTGTTGCAGGGGGCGTAGCGGCACGCGGATCCGGGTCGCAAAGCTCGTTCGGTCAGGCAGCCAGCCGCCGCCGGGCGCGGGGCGGATCTGGAGGTCGAACCGGCTTTCTTCGCGGAAGAGCAGCCCCTGCTCGCGGCGTTCGAGCGACAGCGCCGTCAGCGCGCCGGAGCGGCGGTCGAGGTAGAGGCGAACGCGGCGGATGTTCTGCCCGTCGCCGGCGCCCGGCCGGGCGTGCACCTCGATGCCCTGCACGGCGACGCCGGCGAGCACGGTGTCCGGCAGGAAGCGGAAGAAGAAGGCGTCGCGGTTGCGCGGGGCCAGGTAGGGCGGGTCTTCGAGGAGGACGTGCTGCGGCAGGTCGGCGGCGTCGCGCTCGTCGGCTTTGGCCGGGAGGAACGGGCGCAGGTAGCCGAAGGCGAAGGCGCCGGCGGAGTCGGCCTCCAGGACGGTGCGGGGGCCTCCGGGCACGTCGTTGCGCGTGAGGCGTTCGACGAAGGCGACGGGCCGGCCCGCCGCGTCGAACTGCTCGGTGCGGGTGCGGCGCGTGTAGCGGTAGCGAGGCAGGGCGGCGAAGGCTTCGCGCAGGGCGCTCTGCCGGAGCGATTGCAAGGCCGTCAGCACCGCCTGCCGCTCGGCGGCGTCCTGCCGGCGGATCTCGTCCGGGGCGGCGTGTGCCGGCGCGTCAGGCTCCGCCCCGCAGCCCCACAGGCCCGGCAGGCTCAACAAAAAGAGGGCAGGGAGGAGGCGTAGGGTCTTCATCAGGGCCGGCGGTAGGCGGAGGGGGGCGTAAGGCTGTTGGATGACGCGACGCTTTCGTCCATCCTGGGTCCGTACGCTAAAATCCGCAATTGAAGGCCGGGTTGCGTGAATCACCTGCAAAAACTCGATCTCGGCTATGGGCAAGGCGACGGACGGCGAGATGCTCGAACGGGCGCGCGACGCGGCGGTGGCGGCGGCGTGGCAGGCCGCGCGCGTCATCCGGATGCACGCCGGGCGCATCGACGAAGACGACGTGCACGAGAAGGGCCGGCACGACCTGGTCACGCGTGCCGACGAGGAGGCGCAGCGCCTCATCACCGGCGCACTGGCCGGTGCTTTCCCCGCCTTCGACGTGCTGGCCGAGGAAGGAAGGCACGAGGACCCCGCCGCCGTCACCGAGGGCTACCGCTGGATCATCGACCCCATCGACGGCACGACCAACTTTACGCGCGGGGTGCCTCCTTACGCCGTCAGCATCGCCTTGCAGCGCGGGGCCGAGGTGGTCGTGGGCGTGGTGCTCGACGTAGCCCGCGAAGAACTCTTCACCGCCGTCCGGGGCGGCGGTGCCTTCCGCAACGGCGCGCGCCTCGTCGTCAGCCACACCCGCGCACTCGGGAGCAGCCTGCTGACCACCGGCTTTCCCTACCGCGCCTTCGACCACGTCGAGAGCTACCTGGAGGTGCTCCGCCGCGCCATGCACGCCGCGCGCGGCCTCCGGCGGCCCGGCGCCGCCTCGGTGGACCTGGCCTACGTGGCCTGCGGACGCTTCGACGGCTTCTTCGAGACGGGCCTCAACGCCTGGGACGTGGCCGCCGGCGCGCTCCTCGTCGAAGAAGCCGGCGGGCGCGTCACCGACTACCACGGCGCCCCCAATCCCCTGTTCGCGCGGCAAATCCTGGCCTCCAACGGCCTCCTCCACGCCGCCCTGCTCGACCTCCTGGCGCCTATGCGCGACGTGCGGTCGTAAAAGGAGTTTGCCCGACGAGATAGCCGCTAGAGCACCAGGTCCAGCACTTCGTGCAGGCGTTCGACGCCGGTGACCTCGATGCCCTTCGGCGGCGTGAGGCCCTTGAGGTTGTTCCGGGGCACCAGGGCGCGCTCGAAGCCGAGGCGGGCGGCCTCCTTGAGGCGGAGTTCGAGTTGGCTGACGGTGCGGACCTCGCCGCCCAGGCCCACCTCGCCCACGAGCACCGCGCCGGTGTCGCTGGGTACGTCGCGGAAGGAGGAGGCCACCGCCACGATCACGCCCAGGTCCACGGCGGGTTCTTCCAGGCGCACGCCGCCGGCCACGTTGACGAACACGTCGTGCGTGGCCAGGCGCAGGCCCTCGCGCTTCTCCAGCACGGCCAGCAGCAGTTGCAGCCGCCGGTAGTCGAAGCCGGTGGCCGTGCGCTGCGGCGTGCCGTAGGAGGTGGGCGTAACGAGCGCCTGGATCTCGACGAGCACGGGCCGCGTGCCTTCGAGCGAGCAGACGACCGTCGAGCCGCTGACGCCGTAGCGCCGCTCCGAGAGAAAAATCTCGCTCGGGTTGGCCACCTCGTGCAGCCCGGTGCCGCGCATCTCGAAGACGCCGATCTCGTTGGTCGAGCCGAAGCGGTTTTTGACGGCGCGCAGGATGCGGTAGGCGTGGTGCCGGTCGCCCTCGAAGTAGAGCACCGTATCGACCATGTGCTCCAAAACGCGCGGCCCGGCGATGGCGCCCGCCTTGGTCACGTGCCCCACCAGGAACGTCGCCACGTCGAGGCTCTTGGTGAACTGCATGATGGCCGAGGCGCTCTCGCGCACCTGGCTGACCGACCCCGGCGCGCTCTCGACGTCGGGGCGGAAGATAGTCTGGATGGAATCGACGACGAGCACGTCGGGTTGGGCCTGCTGCGCGGCGGCGAGGATCTCTTCGACGTTGGTTTCGGCCAGCAGCAGGAACGCCTCGGAGGTGACGCCGAGGCGCTCGGCGCGCAGCTTGACCTGCCGCATCGACTCTTCGCCGGTGACGTAGAGCAGGCGGCGCGCGGGCAGGTAGCGGCCCAGTTCGGTCATCAGCGTGCTCTTGCCGATGCCGGGGTCGCCGGCCACGAGCGTCAGCGAGCCGTGCATGATGCCGCCGCCCATGACGCGGTCGAACTCCTCAACGCCCGTCAGCAGGCGCGTCTCCTGGCCCAGGGCTACGTCGGCCAGCGCGGTCGGCTCCGCCGCCGAGCGGCCCGGTGCGCGCTGCGCCTGCGCCACGCGCGCCCGCACCGGCGAGCGCTGCGCCCGGACCTCCTCGACGAACGTGTTCCACTCGTCGCAGTTGGGGCAGCGGCCCAGCCAGCGCGGCGACTCGTAGGCGCAGGCCTGGCACACGTAGCGGGTTTTGGTCTTTGCCATGAGCATGCAGGGCTTGGAGGGAGGCGGAGGAGAAAGTCTCCAGTCGAACGGGGAAGGTCGAAGGTGTATGCCTTGGGGCGAAGGGTGTTACGCGCCGGCGCCGGAAAGCGGCTTTAGGGCAGCGTAACCATCCCTGGGTCGCTTCGTCTCAATATAGGGCCGCGCGCTGACAGCGCCCTGTCAGCGGATGCCGGGGGTCGGGCATCGCCTGCCGGGAAGCGAAAGGAACCATTCGAGGCCCGCAATCATAACGCTTTCTTCGCTTTCCGACGCATCCTGAGGCCGTCTCTCGCGTTGACTTCGGGATTGTCGATCGCCTGCGACTCACCTGCCTTCACCCCTGGATGACTTCGCTTTCGCTGCGCCTGACGAAGCCGCTGCACCGCCTGGGCCGGTACGTGCTGCTGCTGGTCAAGGCGTTTGCTTCGCTGGGAGAGTTCGGCCTCTACCGCAAAAACCTCGTCGAGCAGATGGTGCGCGTCGGGATCGACTCGATCCCCATCGTGGCGCTGGCGGCGGCTTTTTCGGGGGCGGTGACGACGGTGCAGACGGCCTACCAACTCGTCTCACCCTTCATCCCCAAGTCCATCATCGGCGCCATCGTGGTGCCGTCGATGATCCTGGAGCTGGGAGCAGTGGTGACGGGCTTTATCCTGGCCGGGCGCGTCGGAGCGCGCATCGCCGCCGAGCTGGGCACGATGCGCGTGACCGAGCAGATCGACGCGCTGGAGGCGATGGGCCTCAACTCCATCGGCTACCTGATCCTGCCGCGCGTGCTGGCGGGCCTGCTGATGTTCCCCATCCTCTACATCGTCGCCAGCTTCGTGGGCATCACCGGCGGCATCCTGGTGGCGCAGTTCAGCGGCTACGTGCCCGTGGGCGAGTTCATCCAGGGCGCACGCGACTTCTTCCAGCCCTTCGACCCGGTCTTCGGCGTGATCAAGTCGCTCGTCTTCGGCTTCGTCATCACGTCCATCTCGTGCTACATGGGGTATTTTACCGACGGCGGGGCCGAGGGCGTAGGGCGCAGCACCACGCAGGCCGCCGTGATGAGCTGCGTCTACATCCTGCTCTCGGACCTGGCCCTCGCCATCCTCCTGCTCTGAACCGTGATTGAAGTCCAGCATATCTACAAAAGCTTCGAGGACAAGCCGGTGCTCCGGGACGTCTCGCTGGAGATCTACGAAGGCGAGACGCTGGCGATCATCGGGCGCTCGGGGTCGGGCAAGAGCGTCTTGATGAAACACATCATCGGGCTGCTCAAACCCGACCGGGGCCGGGTGTTCGTCGACGGCATCGACATCAACGCCATCTCGTACGGTCAACTGCGGCGGGTACGGCAGCAGTTCGGCGTGCTCTTCCAGGGCGGCGCGCTCTTCGATTCGATGAACGCCTTCGACAACGTGGCCTTTCCGCTGCGCACCTTCACCAACAAAACACCCGCAGAGGTGCGCCGGGAGGTGGAGCAGTGCCTGGAGGTGGTGCACCTGTCGGGCGTGGGGTCGAAGACGACGGCGGAGCTTTCGGGCGGCATGCGCAAGCGGGTGGCGCTGGCACGGGCCATCGCGCTGCGCCCGCGCTACATCATCTACGACGAGCCTACGAGCGGCCTCGACCCGGAGACTTCGAACACCATCGACGAGTTGATCAAAGGCCTGGCCGAGCAGTTGAACGTCACCAGCATCGTCGTCACGCACGACATGCACTCGGTGCTCAACATCGCCGACCGCGCGGCCTTCATCCACGCCACGCACCTGCACTGGGTAGGTACCATCGCGGCGTTGCATACCTCCGACGACGAGGTGCTGCGCGCCTTCGTCAAAGCCAACGAATACTTTATCGGCGAGCCGTCGACGCCGTCTGCGGCGGACGCGTCCTCCTAACCCTTCGGCTTGAATCCCGTGAAATACAGCAACGAACTCAAAGTGGGCCTGGCGCTGGTGCTCTCGGTGGTCGTCTTCGTCCTCGGCATCCGCTACTTCGAGGACATCCCCCTCTTCAGCGGTACCTACACGCTGCACACCTCGTTCGAGAACGCCGGGGGGCTGGTGGCCGGCAACTCCGTGCGCGTCAACGGCGTGACGGTGGGGCAGGTCGAGCAGGTGGCCCTCAGCCCCGACGCCAAGGCGGCCCTGGTGCGCTTTCACGTGCACAAAGGCGTGCGCATCCCCCAGGGTTCGACCACGTCCATCTCCGGCACCTCGGTGCTCGGGGCCGTCCGCCTCGACGTGGCGCCCGGCCCCTCGGGCAACGACGCCCTGGCCCCCGGCGCCTTCCTGCCCAGCGCCTCCGCCGGCGGCCTCGACGCCCTGCTGGACCGCGCGCCGGACCTCGTCGACCGGGCCGACACCCTGCTGTTCGAGGCCGGCACCATGCTCGGCGGCGCGCGCGGCCTGCTCGAAGACCCCGAAAGCGACCTGCGACGCACCCTGACGGCCGTCCGCGGCAGCGCCGAGGCGCTCAACGGCTTGCTGCGTGCCGAACAGGATCGCCTGACCCGCGTGCTCGACGGCGTCGCCACGCTCACCGACAACCTCAACGGCCTCACCGGCCCCGGCGGCGACTCGCTGCGCGCCACGGTGCAAAACCTCAACCAGGTCCTGGCCCGCCTCGACCGCAACATGGCCTCGCTGGAGCAGACCACGGCCTCGCTCGACGCCGTCGTGGGCAAGATCAACCGGGGCGAGGGCACCCTGGGCCGCCTCGTCAACGACGACGCGCTCTACCTGCGGCTCGACTCCACGCTCACCAACCTCAACCGTATCCTGCTCGACTTCGAGCAGAACCCGAAACGGTACCTGAAGGATCTGAAACTGGTGGACGTTTTCTGATCGCGGAATGGGGATTGCAGATGGCGGATTGATAACTTCGCAGCACCCAATCCCCCATCCGAAATCCCCCATCCGAAATCCCCCATCCGCATTCCCCCATCCGCACTCCGCAATCGAAAATGCCTTCCTACGACGACGCCCTG
>JBFGTT010000166.1:0-7080 GCA_041565995.1 Rhodothermales bacterium | reverse complement strand
TAACGGCCCTCCGCATCGATCGTCCCTCGTCCGTCGTCTAGCGCAGGATAAACCGAACGGCCAGCACCCCCACGCCGGCCTGCATCACGCCCAGCGCAATCACCGAGCGCGTGTCGAGCGACGTAATGCGGTCGCGCAGGGCCGGATCGCCCGACTCGCGGTACCGGTCGTCGAGGCGGTCGGCTTTGAACTTGTAATGGACGGCCAGCGCGCCGGCGCCCACGGCTACGGCCGCCGCCGTGTAGTCGATCCATCGATGGCGCTTCACGGGCGGGTGCCAGGCCACCTCGGCGGTCTGCGCCTCCTGCGGCGGCGTCACGGGTTGCAGCGTGAGCACGTGGCGGTTCCAGACGTCGTTGCCCGGCGCTACCTGCTGCGTCACGTAGCCCTGCCGTTCCACGACCAGCGAGCCGCTGAGCGGCTGCGGGGTCTGGTAGAGCAGGGGCGTATCGCCGAGGTCCCTGCGCCCGTCGAGCGTCTCGTGAAAAACCGTGGCGCCGAAGGGGACCGTCTCGACCTGGTAGTAGTGCGGGAAGGCAAGCCGCAGCGCCAGCGTGTCGCCGGCGGCGGCGGCGAGCGGCGCCACGAGCGGCTCGATGGCCCACAGGTCGCCGCCGGCGGGCACCAGGCGCAGCGCGCGGGCGTGGGCCGGCACCAGAAACGGACTCCGCGAAGCCGGCCCCAACCAGAGCGAATCGGCGTAGACGACGGCGTCGGGCAGGTTGGTCTCCACCAGCACGACGACGGGCTGCTGGGCCCGGCCCGGCGCGGCGGCGAGCAGCATCAGAACGATCGGCGCGAAAAACCTACTGCGTTGCCACATGACTGATTGCCGAGGTTGACTTAAACAAATACACGAAGCGCGGTTCGGTCAGCACCACCAGGTACCCGCCGCGCGCCGCCAGGGCCGACTTGACGCGCCCTTTGAGTTCCTGCTCCCACTTGAGCGTCCCCGTCTGCCGGTCGAGCGCGATGAGCTTCTGGCCCATGCTGCCCACGTAGACCGTCTCGGCCGTCAGCAGGGGCGCGGCGGCCAGCGCGGCACCGGCGTCGAAGCTCCAGCGCAGCCGGCCCGTGGCGGCCTCCAGCGCGCGTAGCGTCCCGTCGGAGGCGCCGAAGATCACCACCTCGCCACCGACGGCAGGCGCCGAGAAGCGCACCGTGGTGTCGGGCACGGCGAAGCGCCAGCGGACGCGCCCCTGCGCCGCATCGACGGCGAAGAAGCGGCCCCGCGTGGTGGGCACGTAGAGCGTGGCCGCGTCGGCGGCTATCGCGGTGTAGACGGGGGTGCGCAGCGCCTGCGTCCACCGCACGGTGCCCTCCCGGGGGTCGAGCGCGACGAGGCCGCCCCGGTCGTCGGCCACGACGACGTGGCCCCCGGCCATCACCGGCGTGGCGTGCACGGCGAGGGTCTCGCCCAGCGGACGCTCCCAGCGCACCGCGCCGTCGCGGTTGCCGTACTTGCGCACGACGGCGGCGGCGTCCACGGCCACGAAGGCGTCGCCCAGAGGCAGCAGGCCCGCCTCCACCGCCGGTCCCTTGACGTTCCAGACGCGATCCCCGCGCGTCAGGTCGTAGGCGTAGAGCGCCCGGCGCCCGCCGGCCACCGGCACGAAAAGCCGCCCCTCCTGCACGACAGGCGTCCCCTCGACCGAGTCGCCGAAATTCTCCAGCCCGCCTTTCTTGCCCGTAGCCAGGTCGATGGCGTGCACCTCGCCCTTGCGCGTGCTCACCAGGATGGTGCCGCCGAGGATCAGCGGCGAACCCGGCCCGAAGCCCGCCGCCGCGTTATAGATCCACACCTCCTCCAGCGGCGGCTCGACGGCGGCGGCCACGGCGTTGCGGCGATGCACGGCGTCCCCCTCTGTGACCCATCCGTCGCTGGCCTGGGCGTCGACGCGGCTGACCTGCAGGGCGCGGCAGCCCGCCAGCGTCACTAAGACGGACAGACCGAGGAGCGCGAGGGCCAGGGTAGGTCGAGCAAGGAGACGCATAGCGAGGAGGCTTGGATGGAGCATAAACGTAAGGGGCCGGGCTGCAACGGCGCGGCAGGGCACCCTTACGTTTTACGTATTTCGTTTTACGCTAGAAATCCCATCCGAAGAAGAACTGCTTGAAGAGCCGGTCGGAGCGGTCGCGGAAGCCGTCGCGGTAGCGGTAGCCGATGTCGTAGCGCAGCACGAAGCCGCCGAAGAGGTTGAGGCGGAAGCCGAGGCCGGCGGCCCCCAGCGTCTCGCCCGTGTTGATCTGCGGTAGCCGCTCGTGGTAGTCATCGTTCCAGGCGTGGCCGGCGTCGAAGAAGAGGGCGCCGCGCAGGTTGGCCACGCCGAAGGGCGCCAGCACCGGCAGGAAGAGCGAGGGCTGCCGGAGGATGGGAAAGCGCAACTCGTGCGAGGTGAACCACATCTTCTTCCCGCGCACGCTGAAGAGGCGGAACCCGCGCAGGTCCCAGCTGCCGCCCATGAAGAACAGCCGGGCTTCGCGGCCTTCGTTGAGGCGCCCCATCGCCCAGGAAGCCAGCGTCAGGTGGCGCCCGATGCGCAGGTAGTGCCGCACGTCGGCAATCAACGTGAAGTAGTTGACGTTGGAGTAGAGCACGTCGGTGGTGTAGGCCGCCGTCAGCTTGGCCCGCCAGCCGTCGACCGGGCCGTTGAGGCCGTAGAGCGCGTTGTCGTGCACGAGCGAGACCGAGTTCGAGAGCAGCAGCGCCTGCCGGTCGATGGCCTTGATCGGGATCTCCTTGTCGCTCCAGCTCAGCGAGGTGCTCACCTCCACGCGGCGGAACATCGAGATGGGATAGCTGACGGCCCCGAAGCCGCCGTAGATGGTCTCCCAGAAGATGGGAAACTCGGTGGCGGCGTCGGGGTCGGTGATGTCGAAGCGCCGCCCGCCGAAGCGGTAGACGCCGTAGCCGATGTTGGCCCGTCGGTGCAGTTGTACGCGCGAGAAGGCCACGTTGAGGCTCTTGAGGAAATCCTCCTGCCCCCGCGCGGTGTTGTAGAGCATCACGTAGAGGTGGTCGTTGCCGAGCATGTCCGAGAAGGCCATCACGGCCCCGCCGGTGGTGCCCCAGACGGGGTTGTTGCTGACCTGCCCCTGCGCCACGTCGAGGTTGTACTTGCGGCGGTAGGGCACGCGCTCGGCACCGTCGCCCACGCCCACGCGCGCAAAGGCCCACCGCTCCTTGCCGGCGGCGGCCAGGTCCACGTTTTCCTGCCGCTTGGGGTGGTTCAGCAGGGAATCGACTTCAGGAAGCTGCCGGATCGTAAAGCGGAAGTTCTCGAAGCTGGTGAAGACCATGTGGCCGTCTTCGGTCCAGACGGGGTCGAAGGCGGCGGTCGTCAGGCGGGTGAGCTGGCGGAGGCCGCGCCGGGCCTGGGCGTCGGCGAAGGCGCCCTCGACGGTCGCCGAGGCCGAAGCCACGACCGGATACGGCTCGGCGGGCGCGGCCATGTCGGCCACCCAGATGTTCTGGGCGTCGTAGCGCCCGGTGGTGTCGCGGCGGGTGCTGGTGAAGACGAGGTGCCGTCCGTCGGGGCTCCAGCGGGGCGAGAGGTCGTGGTGGCTGCCGAAGGTGACGTAGCGGAGCTCGCCCGAGGCGAGGTCGTAGGTGAAGAGGTTGTAGGCGTCGTCCTCGCCCACCGAGGTGCGGTCGGACGAGAAGGCCAGGCGCGTGCCGTCGGGGCTCCAGGCGGGGTCGCGCTCGTCGTAGGGATCGTTGGTGAGCTTGTGCAGCGTGCCCTCGGCGGTGTCGTAGACGTAGAGGTCGCTGAAGCCGCCGTCGTCGATGGAGGAGAAGGCCAGGCGCGTGCCGTCGGGGCTCCAGGCGGGCGAGTAGACGGCCACGAGGTCGTCGAAGCCGTAGGTCGGCCCCAGCGCTCCGGCTTCGAGGTCGTAGACGTGGATGGCGTCGCGCTCGCCGCTCTTGGTCACGAAGGCCAGCTTCCCGTCGCGCGAGACGCTCAGGCGGCTCTCGAAGAGGTGGAAGGCTTCGAAGCGGTCGCTGCGCTCGCCCCGGATGAGCTCGTTGGGCCGGCCGAGCGGACGGTAGAGCGAATCGACTTCGACCTCGAAGACGTTGGCGTAGCCGTCGTGGTTGCCCACGAAGTAGACCTTGCGCCTGCCGTCGGCGAAGCGGTAGAAGACGGGCTTGGCGTTGAAGCCCTCGGCGGCCACCGCGCCGGCAATCAGCGTGGGCACCTCGGCGTCTTCGAGCACCGGGTAATACTGCTCCTTCAGCCACGCCTGCCACTTCTCGCTGATGCGCTGGAAGTCGTCGCGGAAGGTGATTTCCAGGACGCGGCGGAAGTCCCGGTCCTTCCAAAAACCCTCGATGAGTTCCAGAATCTTCTCCTCGCCGTAGGTCTCCGAGAAGAACCGGCAGAGCGCCTCGCCCTGTTTGTACATCAGGTAAGAGCCGGAGATGCGGTACATGTTCTCCAACGGCACGAGGTAGTTGGAGAAGACGGCGTCGCGCAGGACCATCTCGTGCTGGTAATCCGGCTCGCCGGACCAGTACTCGGCCAGCCCCTCGGTGAACCACAGCGGCAGGAAGCGGTCCGGCGGGATGCGGTGGTCGCGCATCACACGCAGCACGCGGGCGTAGGTGTAGACGTGCACCATCTCGTGGCGGACCACGCGGCGGAAGCGGTGCAGGTTGCCGTTGGCAGGGATCACCACGCGGCCCTTGAGAAATTCGAAGAACCCGCCCACCCCGTCGGGGATGAAGCCGGGCGTGATGTTGGTCTGTTTAAAATGCAGGTTGGACGAGTAGAAGATGAGCGGAATGCGGTGGTTGAGCGTAAAGTTGAACTTGTTTTCGAGGTCTTTGAAGGCTTCTTCGGCGAAGGCCGCGCCGTACTCGGCCAGCTCCTGCATCTGCGGGTAGTAGTACACGTCGAAGTGCTCGGTCTTGAGCACGTGCCAGTCGAAGTTCTCGTACTGAATCTTGTTGCGCCCGAAATGAAAGCCGTACTGCGCATGCACCGGGAGCACGATCGCTCCAAGAGACAGACACGCCAGGAGAAAGAAAAGCCGTCTCAGCACCATGACGGAGCACGCTACTAGGTGAAAAGGAAGCGGCGATCCGGCGCGAGCAGCCAATCCGCACCGACGGGCACAGCCGCAAAGAATCTAGCTTAGTAAATTCTTCACAGCAACGCAAAAAAAACGCCCCCCGTTCCGACTACTCAGGATATCGGCGCAATCCGGCCCGGCTATAAGCGCTCAGCGCACCCTCCGACGAGAGCGTGCAACGCTGGAACGACAGAGAGATTTTCGACGACGGACGATAGACGACAGACGATGGGTTCAGGCCCCTGCGTGCCTACCCGTTTTCGGTCGCCCGTCGTCCACACGCTCATACGTCCACACGTAACACTACTTCAGCGGGAGGTCGACGTACGCGTCTTCGGAGGGCGCGTCGAGGTCGAGCGGCTCCGGGTCGCCGGCGGACTCCCACGTGGCGCCCTCCTCGCACGAGGCCAGGGTGTAGCGCTCTACCCTGAACGCGGGGCCGGGGAGTGCCAGGACGCGCGCCGCCGTGCTCCCA
The DNA here is from genome assembly GCA_041565995.1 of Rhodothermales bacterium. Lineage (GTDB taxonomy): Bacteria > Bacteroidota > Rhodothermia > Rhodothermales > JBFGTT01 > JBFGTT01. The sequence continues at coordinate 1,529 of JBFGTT010000166.1, read as the reverse complement.
GCGCCTTCGAGTCCGCTGCCGCACGTGCTATGGGCGATCGACGCTCCGCCCCTTACGACGAGACCCTCGGCCCCGAAGGCCGCAAGCGTCAGGTAGCTGCTCGACTCCCCTCCCATCCCGAACGTGCCGACGAAGGCCAGCTCGTCGTGGCCGTCGCCGTCGAGGTCTGCTACCGACGAGAGCGTCTGGGCGAGGCCCACGAACGCCAGGTTGCGGACGAGCTTACCGTCTTCGACGATCGCCAGGCCCGCCTTGGGGCAGCAGCGGGGCCACTCGCTCATGACAAACAAAACAGCCTGTTGCCGGGCGCCGGGCTGCGTGAAGGCGCCCTCGGCCGTGTCGAGTACGAGGACGTCTTCCTCGTAGCCTTCGTCCTGCCCGCGCCAGTAGGCCCTGGCGGCCGCGAAGGCTTGCTGCATGGCAGGGCGCGTAGCCCACGCGGAGAGATCGGCCCACGGTGTTTCGCTGCGCCCGTCGACGACCTCGACCGGGTCCTGCGCCTTCGCCACCCCGAAGAGGGCGAGGCAAAGCACGAGAAAGGCAAACAAGGTGCGCATGAGGAAGGCCCTCCAGGATGAAGGAAAGGAAAGATCCGCGCAATGTGCAAACGCCGTCGGATTTGCGCAATAGCGGACGAACCGCGTTGAAAAATAATTGCCTGCGCAGGGGGGTTGGATGTTCGGGTGTTCGAGTGTTCGGGTGTTCGAGTGCAAAGAAACTAAAACACTTCAACACGCTAACACTTTAACACTTCAACCGAAACGACGCGATGAAGGGATGCCTCATGCGACTTGCGGTCCTGCTGGTCGCAGCGACTGCCGGCTGCGGGCCGCCGTCCGCCGAGCCGGTGCCCCCCGGCAGCTTCGCCTTCGGCGTCTTCGGCGACGGCCCCTACCACGCCTGGGAGCAAGGCCGCTTCCGGCGCGTCCTCGACGACGTGAGCCGGGCGGACGTGCAGTGGCTGCTCCACGTGGGCGACCTGCTGTGGTACCCCTGCTCCGCAGCGGCCTTCGAAGCGCGCCTCCGGCAACTCAACGCGGTCCCGCTCCCGGTCGTCTACACCCCCGGCGACAACGAGTGGACGGACTGCCACGAGGAGCGGCCCGGACGCTACGAACCCCTGGATCGCCTCGCCATCCTCCGCCGCACGTTCTTCAGCGATCCGGGCCGGAGCCTGGGCGCACGCGCCATGCCGCTGACCTCCCAGGCGGTGGATTCCACCTTCGCCGACTTCCCGGAAAACGCGCGATGGACCTACGGCGGGTTCGTCTTCTCGACCATCCACCTGGTCGGATCGAGCAACGGGCAGGAAGACTTTCCCGGACGCACCGCCGCGCACGACGCCGAGGTGGCGCGCCGCACCGAAGCCGCCCTCGCCTGGCTGGACCGGGCCTTCGCCACGGCGCGCGAGGCTTCCGCGAAGGGCGTCGTGCTCGCGGTGCACGCCAACGTCGGTATGGACCCGGAGCGAGAGCCGCGAGCAGGGTACGACCGCTTCGTCGAGCGGCTCGGGCAGCACGTGGCCGCCT
>JBFGTT010000165.1:0-7096 GCA_041565995.1 Rhodothermales bacterium | reverse complement strand
GATCCGGCGCCTGGCCCGGAACGGCGGCGTCCTCATGATCAACTTCGGATCGAGCTTCCTCAGCGGCGAGATCCTGCAGCAGTGGGAGGCGGCGCAGCAGCACGTCGAGCACTACCTGGCGGCCAACGGCCTCGCCGAGGACGACGAAGCCGCCCGCGACTACACCCGGCAATACTTCGCCGAGCACGTGCACTACGCCGACGTCGCGGACGTGGTGGCCCACATCGAGCACGTCGTCGAGATTGCCGGCGTCGAGCACGTGGGCCTCGGCTCCGACTTCGACGGCGTGGGCGACTCGCTGCCCACCGGCCTCAAGGACGTCTCGTACTATCCCAACCTGGTCTACGAACTGCTCAAGAAAGGCTTCTCGGACGAGGACATCCGGAAGATCCTGGGCGAGAACGCGCTGCGCGTCTGGAGCCGGGTCGAGGCCGTGGCGCGCGCCGCGCAGGCCAACTAGGGCGGCGGCGCGGGCAGGATGAAAAGGCCGAACTCCAGCGCCTCGCCCTGCCACACCCGGACCATCGCTCCGTCGCGCACGAATCCGAGGGCTTCGGCCAGCCGGATCGACGGCGCGTTGGCCGCGTGGATCTCGGCGAGGACATCGCGCAGCCCCATCCGCTCGAAGCCGAAGGCCAGCACGGCGCGGGCGGCCTCGGCGGCGTAGCCCCGGCCCCGCGCCGCCGGGATCAGTTCGTAGCTGAAGGACGCCCGGCGCTGCCGCCGGTCCCACGCGTGAAAGCCCAGCGAGCCGACGATTTGCCCCGTACGGCGCAGCCGGATGCTCCAGCGAAATCCCTGCCCCTGCCGCTGCGCGTCGAGCATCTGCGCCACCACCTCGCGGCACGCCTCGACGCTGGGGCAGGGGGCTTTGGGATAGAACCGCACCGTCTCGGAATCCCCGTAGATCAGAAACAGGGCCTCGGCGTGCGCCGGGTCGGTCCGGACGAGGTCCAGCCGGGCGGTGTGTAGCGGCTGGAAATCCATGGCGGCTTACCATCTCACGTGAAAGACGAGTGCCCTGCCTCCGAGAGGGTACGACCGGCTCGCCCGGAAAGCAAAAGCGTCGTTCCGTAATAATTTTCCGCTCCTGCGATGGACCGAGTTGGCGCGCTGCGCGTTAAGGAGCCGCAGTACGCCGCCTCCGCCCGTGTTACGTCGCCGCGCCTGGCGGCGTTTATGGAGGAGGACGGCAACTTTGTGCGCACCCCGTTCGTCGTTCCTTGCCAGGCCGCCTCCGCAGTTTGCTCGACCGACCGCCATGCCCAGCGCCCTCGCCGACGCCCTCTTCGACCAACTCCTCGCAAGCTTCCCGCCGGAGCGCGCCTACGCGCCCGCCGCCTTCGAGCGCGAGCCGATGCCGCCGCCGGTGGCCCACTTCCTGACGCGCCTGCTCCAGCGCCGGATCGAGCACGAGGCCGAGCACCTGGCGTGGCCCCGCTCTCCCTGGCTCGACCACGAACACGCCGACGTACGGCGGGCGCAGCAAGCGCTGGCCGAAGCCCTGGCCCGGCACGGGCAGTATCCGCCCGAAGCCTGGACGCCGGCGCTGCGGCAGGCCGTAGACGAGGTGACGGCCTACCTGGTCCGCCCCGTCTCGACACTCGCTGCCTTCGTCTTTCAGGACGGCGAGGCCGCCGTGCCGTCGGAGGTCGTCGAGCGGCGGCTGGGCTACTTCGCCGGCTACGGCTACCTGCACGAGTCCGTGCGGATGTACTTCCAGCAGAAAAATGTCGGAGAGATCGATCCGGCGCGCTTCGCCGAACTGCTGCGCCACATCGACCGGCAGATGACGCAGGACTACGACGCCGAGGCCTGGCTGCGCCTGCTGGCGCCCGTCTTCGACCTGGCCCGCCGCGTCCTGCCCGAAGCCGGCGTGCCGGTATGGCTGCTGCGGGCCTTCTTCGACGACAAGCAGGCCGAAGCCATCACGCAGCGCTTGCAGACCGTCCAGGAACGCCGGGGCCTTGAAGTGCTCGACGCGGCGGGCCTGCGCCGACTGCTCGAACCGCCCGCCGAAATCGCCGCCGCGCCGGAGGTGGATCGCGCCGCGCGGCCCGCGCCGGCGGCGACGCCGCCCGACGAGCCGCCGCAGGGCGCCGTGCCGCTCTGGCAGCAGTTTCAGCACGGCTTCGCACCGGCGGCGCAGCGGCCAGCGCCCTCCGGCCCGTCCCGCCTCCCCGACGAAGCCCACCCGCAGCCGTCCGCGCCTACGCGCGAGGCCCTCCCCCGCTGGATGCAGTTCCGCCCCGACGCCGCGCCGCGCACGCCGGCCCCCGCACCTGCGCCGCCGGCGCCCACCGCCCTGACCACGCTCGAACGCACCGTCCTGGGCGAGGCCGGCGCCCGCCACCGCGACCTCTTCGTCCGGCACCTCTTCGGCGGCGACGGCGACGCCTACGAGCGCGTGTTGCGCCGCCTCGACGCCGCGCCGAACTGGGCCGAAGCCTCCCGGATCATCGCCGAGAACGTGTTCAAGAAAAACCAGGTGGACATCTACAGCGACCTCGCCGTCCGCTTCACCGACGCCGCCGAAGCGCGGTATGCGTGAATCGTACCACCTGCGGGCGGCGTCCGTTGCCGCGAAGCGCCCCCGTCTTTTTGTCCCGACGTACGCCCCATCCTCCTACGACGCCTCTGCCTCGATGCCCGCTCCCCCGTCGATACGCGACCACGACCTGCTTGCCGACCTCGAAAAGCGCCGCGCCGAGGCCCGCCTGGGCGGCGGCGAAGACCGCATCGCCCGGCAGCACGCCAAAGCAAAGCTGACCGCCCGCGAACGCCTCGACGTGCTGCTCGACGAAGGCTCCTTCGAAGAGATCGGCATGTTCGTGCGCCACCAGACCCGCGACTTCGGCCTCGACAAAAACCGCCCCTACGGCGACGGCGTCGTCACCGGCTACGGACGCATCGACGGGCGCCTCGTCTACGTCTTCAGCCAGGACTTTACAGTCTTCGGCGGCTCGCTCGGGCTGGCCCACGCCGAGAAGATCGTCAAGGTGATGAAGCTGGCGATGGAAAACGGCGCCCCCGTCATCGGCCTCAACGATTCGGGCGGCGCGCGCATCCAGGAGGGCGTCGTCTCGCTCGGCGGCTACGCGGACATCTTCCTGCTCAACACGCTCGCCTCCGGCGTCGTCCCGCAGATCTCGGCCATCATGGGGCCGTGCGCCGGCGGCGCCGTCTACAGCCCCGCCATCACCGACTTCGTCTTCATGGTGCAGGGCACCAGCTACATGTTCGTCACCGGCCCCAACGTCGTCAAGACGGTCACGCAGGAGGACGTGACGAGCGAGGAGCTGGGCGGGGCCGAGACGCACGCCACCCGCAGCGGCGTCTCGCACTTCACCTGCCGCAACGACGTCGAGTGCCTGCTCCAGATCCGCGCCTTGATGGGCTACCTGCCGCAGAACTGCGAGGACCCGCCGCCCTTCAAACCCACCGACGACCCGCCCGACCGCGCCGACGCAGCCCTCGACACGCTCGTGCCCGAAAACCCGAACAAGCCCTACGACATGTACGAGGTCATCCGCCGGGTGGTGGACGACGGGGACTTCTTCGAGGTGCACGCCGGTTACGCGCAGAACATCATCTGCGGCTTTGCGCGCCTGGGTGGGCGCTCGGTGGGCGTCGTGGCGAACCAGCCCTCGGTGCTCGCCGGCGTGCTCGACCTCAACACGTCCATCAAGGGCGCGCGCTTCGTGCGCTTCTGCGACGCCTTCAACGTCCCGCTGATCGTCTTCGAAGACGTGCCCGGCTTCATGCCCGGCACCGACCAGGAGTGGCGCGGCATCATCCGCCACGGCGCCAAGTTGCTCTACGCCTTCTGCGAGGCCACCGTCCCCAAAATCACCGTCATCACGCGCAAAGCCTACGGCGGCGCCTACGACGTGATGAACTCGAAACACATCCGGGGCGACCTCAACTTCGCCTGGCCCACGGCGGAGATCGCCGTAATGGGGCCCAAGGGCGCCGTCGAGATCATCTACCGCAAGCAACTGGCCGAGGCCGACGATCCCGAAGCCATCCAGGAGACCTTCATCGAGCAATATCGCCAGAAGTTCGCCAACCCGTACGTGGCCGCCGAGTACGGCTACATCGACGACGTGATCCCGCCCGGCCAGACGCGGCGCAAGCTCATCCGGGGGCTGGAGATGCTCGAAAACAAGGTGGTCAACAACCCCCGCAAGAAACACGGCAACATCCCGCTTTAGGACCTGTTGACCATCACCGTGCGTCGCGCCTTTTCTGCGCGAAGCAGGCCGCCTACGGGCAAAAAGAGCGCGCCACGCGCAACGTACCCGACGGCGCGCGCGTAGGGTGTTTTTGGGGGTTGAAAGACGCCAGAGACCGCCGATACCCCTCGCAGGGACCAAAAAATCCGAGACGGAACCGTGATCGCCTTGCACAAAAGCTTCCAAGTCCTTATCGTTTACCTCCGTAGCGCTTTCAGCTAACGGATCGCTTTAACTTTACCCCCCAACCTCGCACAAACCTGACGGAGGAGCCCGTGCGACGACTGCTGCTGCTTGCCCTGGCGCTCGCTTTTTTTACGGCGCCCGCCCTTGCTCAAAACCAGGCCCCCCGCACCTGGACCGGCAAAAAAGCAACGGCGGTGGAGCGCACCAGCCCGCGCCCGCCGGAACAGATCCCGCTACGGCAGTTGCGCGGCTACGGCCAGTACGCCGCCGACGATGACCTCGGCACGCCGACCGACACGCTCAGCGAGGCGCAGATCCTCCGCCGCATCAGCCGCGCCTACCAGCTCCAGGCCGACCTGCTGGCCGCGCAGGCCGACGGCGAGCTCGAACACGCCGAAGGGCTGCTCGAGATCGCTATGACCGAGATCGCCATCCTGGCGCAGCAGCCCGGCATCACCGAGCGCCCGCGCTTCCGCGAACTCTACCGCACCATCGTCACCGAGTACGAGCGCTACTACGGCGTCCAGGACACCGTCCTGGCGATGCCCTTCGGCGACATCTTCCAGCTTCGCGCCGACATGTTCGCGCTGCTCGAAGACGTCGAGCAACCGCTGCTCGAAGACGTGACGCTCCCGCCGCTGCCGCCCATGGAGACCGTCTTCCCGATGACGGTCAACCGCGCCGTCGAGAGCACCCTCAACTATTTCGTGCGCGAGAAGCGGGAGCTGCTGCTGCGCTGGAAAGCCCGCGCCGACACCTACCACCCCATGATCGAGCAGATCTTCCGCGAGGAAGGCGTGCCCGACGAGCTGAAGTACCTGGCCTTCGTCGAGAGCGGGCTCAATCCGAGGGCGCAGAGTTGGGCCAAGGCCGTGGGCATGTGGCAGTTCATCGCGGCCACCGGCGGCAGCTACGGGCTGGAGGTCAACACCTGGGTGGACGAGCGCATGGATCCGGAAAAAGCCACGCGGGCCGCCGCGCGCCACCTCAGGGACCTCTACGAGATGTACAACCACGACTGGCAGGTCGCCATCGCGGGCTACAATTGCAGCCCCCGGTGCATCAAACGTGCCATCCGCCAGGCCGGAGGGACGGACACCTACCAGCCCTCCTACTGGGACCTCTACCCGTACCTGCCGCGCGAGACGCGGGGCTACGTGCCGCAGTTCATCGCCTTCGCGCTGATCTTCTCCAATCCCGACGCCTTCGGCCTGACCGATGCGCCGCAGGGGCCGCGCTACGAGTACCACCAGGTGCCCGTCAAGGGGATGCTCTCGCTCGAAGACGTGGCCAAGATGGCCGGCACCGAGGTGGCGACGATCCGCGCGCTCAACCCCGAACTGCGCCGCTCAACGCTGCCGCCGACGCGGGGGGACTACCTGCTGCGCCTGCCCCTGGGCACCTACGAGCGCTTCGCCGCCGCCTTCGAGAACCTCCCCAAAACGGCCCGGCAGCCCGTGGGCGAGTACGTCGTCCGGCGCGGGGATACGCTCAACAAGATCGCCGCCCGGCACGGCGTCTCGCTGGCCGATCTCAAGCAAACGAACGGGCTGCGCGGCAACACCATCCACGCCGGCCAGCGCCTGGTGGTGCCCGTGCCCGACTACAGCGGCGAGATTGCCCTGGGCACAGCGCCGCCGGTGACGGTGCAGTACGGCACGCGGACGGTGCGCCCGATCGAGCCGCTCGACCCGGTGCGTCTGGCCGGAACCAACGGCGGATCCGCCGCCTCGGACCCGCCGGTCGTCCGCGCCAGCGACACGGGCACGCGGGCGGCCCCGCGCACAGCCGAGGCGCCGGCCCCGCGCGAGACGCGCGTGGTCTACAGGGTGCGCCGGGGCGACACGCTGGGCAAGATCGCCGGCAAGTACGGCGTCTCGGTGCGGGACATCCAGCAGTGGAACAACCTGCGCGGCACGACCATCAAGTCCGGCCAACGCCTGACGCTCTACGCGTCGGGCAAGGCGCCGAGCCAGCCGGAGCGTATCGTCTACAAGGTGCGCCGGGGCGACAACCTGAGCACCATCGCCGGCAAGTACGGCGTCTCGGTCAAGAGCATTCGTTCGTGGAACAACCTGCGCAGCAACACCATCCGGGTGGGCCAGCGCCTGACCATCCATCCGGGCCAGAGCGCGCCCCGCTACACCGTCTACAAGGTGCGCCGGGGCGACAACCTGACCGAGATCGCCCGGCGGTACGGCACGTCGGTGAGCAAGGTCAAGCAGTGGAACAACCTCACGCGCAACACCATCTACCCCGGCCAGCGCCTGAAAGTCTACCGTTGAGCCTCGCCGGCGCTTCGCAAAAAGGCGCTGCCCTCCCGGCGGCGCCTTTTTTTGTCCCCCTCCGACGTTCGTTGCCATGACCCTCGACCGGCTCGACCACCTCGTGCTCACCGTCCGCGACCTCCCGGCCACCGTGGCTTTCTACACCCACGTGCTCGGCATGCAGGAGGTGACGTTCGGGCAGGGGCGCAAGGCGCTCGCCTTCGGGCGGCAGAAGATCAACCTGCATCCCTACGGGCGGGAGTTCGACCCGAAGGCGCACCGCCCCACGCCCGGCTCCGCCGACCTGTGCTTCATCACGACGACGCCGCTCGACGAGGCGGCCGCGCACGCGCGGGCCTGCGGCGTCGAGATCGTCGAAGGCCCCGTCGGCCGCACCGGCGCGCAGGG
>JBFGTT010000164.1:0-7130 GCA_041565995.1 Rhodothermales bacterium | reverse complement strand
CGGCGTGTTGCGCAGTTCCTTCATCTTCTCGAGCAGTTCTTCGAGTTGCTTCTCCAACTCCTTCATCTCCTGGCTGGAGAGTTCCTGCTCGCGGGCCAGCTCTTCGGCGCGCTGCTGCCGGTCGCCCTCGTTCTGCCGGCCGTCTTTTTGATCACCGTCTTTGGGCGTGCCGTCTTTTTGATCGGCGTCTTTGGGGTCTCCGTCTTTCGGCTCGCCGTCTTTTGGGTCGGCGTCTTTGGGCTCGTTCTGCTTCGGCTCGCCGTCTTTGCGATCGCCTTCTCTGTCGCCCTCTCGCTGCTCGTCGTCTTTGGCGTCTTGCGGTGGCTCGTCGGTCTCTTCCCGGAGCTTGCCGGTTTCCTCGGCCAGGCGTTCCTCCTGCCGGGCCAGTCCTTCGGCGCGGCGGGCGGCCTCGTCGAGCTTCTGCTGGACCTGGAGGCGTTTGAAGAGGTCGAGCGTGCGTTCGAGGCGCTGGCGGTACTGCTCGGCGTTGAACTCGAAGTTCTGGATGGACTCCTGCATCTGCTGGAGGTTGAGTTGCTCCATGGCCTCCTGCAACTGGCGCAGGGCTTCCATCAGTTCGGGCGAGTTGATCTCCTGGGCCACGCGCTCAAGCTCCTGGTACATTTGCAGCGTCTCCTCGTCGACGAGGTTGTTCTCCTGCATCTTCTCCGTCACCGACTCGATCTGGCTGGAGAGGTCGTTGACGCGCTCTTCGAGGTTTTGCTGCTGTTGCTGGAGTCCTTCGAGCTGGCGTTTGTCTTCCCAGTCGCCTTCCTGCTTGCGCCGCAGTTCGTCGCGCAGTTCTTTGAATTGCTCGCGGATCTTGTCGGTCTCGCGCAGCAGGTCCTCCATCTCGCCCTCGGCCTGCTCCTGCTGCTGGTCGATTTGTTCGTACTGTTCGGCCAGCGAGGGCATGCGGAGGCGGTGCGTGGCGCTCCGGGCCGGCTTGAAGCCGGCGAAGGCGTCGTTGTCGCGCACTTCGACGAAGTACTCGACGACGTCGCCGGGGACGAGGTCGAGGCCGGTGGTTTTGAGCAGCCAGGGGTAGGCGATTTCCTGGTCGAGCTGGCGGGGGGCGTCGAGGGGCAGGTCGAGCGCCTCGAAGGCGGGCGAGACGGCGCCGAAGCGACTCTCGGCCAGGCGGTAGAAGAGACGCAGGCCGGAGAAGCCGAAGTCGTCGTTGAGGCGCAGGCGCAGGTCCGCACGGAGCGTCTCGTCGAGTTCGGCCAGCGGTTCGGGTTCGAGGAGGACGACGGCGGGGAAGGCGTCGGCGAGCAGCTTGAGCGTGTAGGTGATCGGCTCGCTGTTTTCGACGCCGCCCGCGTTGCGCAGCACCACCTGGTAGGCGCCCTCGCGGCGCAGCACGAAGGCGCCCTCGGCGCGGTCGCCGTCGAGCGAGAGCGTGTCGAGCGAGCCGTCGTCGAAGCGCAGGAAGGCGTCGGCCACGTCGCGCCCGCCGGCGACGACCTCGACGCCGACGCGGGTGCCCGGCAGCGCCGTCACGTCGCCGACGTTGGGGACGAGGCGCTGCGGCGGGATGCCGGTGTAGGCCGGAAAGGTGAGGCTCACCTGGAGGCTCCGCACGATGGGGCGCTCGGTGACGGCGGCGGTGTACCAGGTGGTCTGTACCGGCGCGGCGCTGACGCGGTAGCGCAGCGGCTTGCGCACGTTGACGAGCGTGTGGCGGAAGAGGCCCGTCGAGTCGGCCAGCAGGCGCACCTCTTCGACGAGGTCTTCGTCGAGGTGGTTGACGGCGAGCACGACGGCGCGGGGCAACTCGCGGCCCGTGGCGCGCACCGTGATCTCGAGCGCGGCGCCTTTGACGAGTTCGACCGAGCCGGGCCGTACGTCGAGGCGGAAGGGAGCGGGGCGCTGAAAGGTCTCGCCGGGGGAGAACAGCCGCTGCGAGGCGCTCAGGAAGACGCTCGGGGCCGCCAGCAGAAACAGCAGCAGGCCCCCCAGCGGCAGCGACGCCAGGCGACCGGCGCGGCGGGCGCGGTTGAAGTCTTCCACTTTTTCGAAGGGCACCGGGCGCACCTGCTCGCCGAGCATGCGCACCGCGCCGTCGATGAGCGGGGCCGGCGCCTCGCTACGCCGCCCCTCAACCAGGTGCAGCAGGTTCACCAGGCGATCCGACACTTCCGGATAACGCGCGCCGATGCGCCGGGCTACGGCCTCTTCCGACGGCCCGCGCAGCACGCCCGCCAGGCGCAGCAGCGGCAACACGAGGAAGGTGCCGGCCAGCCCTGCCACGACGGCCAGGAAGCCCCAGAAAAACACGGTGCGCGGCGTCACGCCGAGCCAGAAACCGGCCTCGACCGCCGCCGAGACGAGCCAGAGGGCCGCCACCACGCCGAGCGTCAGGACAAGCCCGAAGAGGAAGTCGGCCAGCGTGATGCGCCGAACGGCGGCCCGAAGCCGCTCCCGGATGGCCTGGACCAGGTCGAGGGTTTGCTCACTCATGGGGACAGGGCGGGCTGGCAGAAGACGGCGGTGAGCGATGCGTGCGTGTACCCGGCGGGTGCAAATAGTGTTTCGCCGGGCCGGGGCGGGCCGCGCAATTACCCTGCGGAGGGCCTCGCACGCTTAACGCACCGGTGGCACGGGTTCTTATGCATTACCGGACGGACGGCGTTTTTTCTAAAACGCGACGGCGCCCGGCAGGTGTTGCTCATTGACCAACAGGTAAACCGTCAGGCCCAGTTGGGCCAGCAACAACAAGAACACCACGGTGACCTGCACGGGGGTAAAGTGGCGCAGCGGTTCCTTCGAACGGGGGGCGTGCCGGGACCGGACGAAGCCGCCGTGGTCGCTCTGGTAGAGGCTCCACAGGTTGAAGGCGGCGGCCAGGCCGGCGAGCGCCCAGGAGGTGGGTCGCATGGCCGGCAGCAGCCAGAGGCTCAGCGCCGAGAGCGCCACCGCCGCCCAGAACACGATGGACGCCATGTGTTGGAGCACCCCGGAAGGTTGGCTGGATCCCATACGCCGTCTGCTTGCTTTTTTAACCTGTGCCGAAAATACCCCAAAAAGCCGGTCGTAGCAATTAAATGTCATCTCTTTGCCGCATGCACGGGGCGCGGCGCTTGCAATCCTGATCTTTGCTGGCGTACTTGTGACCGGCCTGCTTCGAAACCGTCTCATCTTCCAACCGCAGATCTGTCGTATGGATCAATGCCTCGCGATCATCCTCGGCGGCGGGGCCGGCACCCGGCTCTTTCCGCTCACGCGCGACCGCTCCAAGCCGGCGGTGCCGCTGGCCGGCAAGTACCGCCTCATCGACGTGCCGGTCTCTAACTGCATCAACTCCGGCATCGACCGGATCTTCGTGCTGACGCAGTTCAACTCGGCCAGCCTCAACCGCCACATCGCCCGTACCTACCGCTTCGACCGTTTCCGCAGCGGGTTCGTCACCATCCTGGCCGCCGAGCAGACCCCGGCCTCCAGGGACTGGTTTCAGGGAACCGCCGACGCCGTGCGCCGCTGCCTGCCCCACATCGAGGGCTTCCGGCACGGCGCCGTGCTCATCCTCTCCGGCGACCAGCTCTACGCGATGGATTACCGCGAACTGCTCGATCACCACGAGGCGCACGAGGCCGACATCACCATCGCCACGATCCCGGTGACGGCGCAGGAGGCGCCCGCCTTCGGCATCCTCAAGACCGGCGACGATGACCTCGTCACCGAGTTCTACGAAAAACCCGCCGCGCACGAGTTGGAGGGCAAGGAAAGCCAGGTCAGCGAGCAGATGCAGGCACGGGGACGCGTCTACCTGGCCTCGATGGGCATCTACGTCTTCGGCCGTGAGGTCATGCACCAGATGCTCGACGACAACCCGGACGACCACGACTTCGGCAAGGAGATCATTCCCGCCGCCATCGGGGTCCGCCGCGTCGTCAGCTATCCCTTCTCCGGTTACTGGAGCGACATCGGGACCATCCGCTCCTTCTTCGACGCCAACCTGATGCTGGCCCGGCAGGAGCCGCCCTTCACCCTCTACGACCCCGAACGGCTGCTCTACACCAACGCCCGGATGCTGCCGCCGGCCAAGATCCAGAGTTCGTACGTCCAGAACTCGCTCATCTCCGAGGGCAGCGTCATCGTCAACAGCCAGGTCTCGAATTCCGTCATCGGCATTCGCTCGTTCATCGGCAACAACACCACCATCAAGAACGCCGTCATCATGGGGGCCGACTACTACCCCTGGCACGACCCCGACGTGCGCGAGCGCGTCGAAGGCCCCCTGCGCCCCGGCATCGACGAGGAATCGTACGTCGAGGGCGCCATCATCGACAAGAACGTCAGCATCGGCAAACGGTGCATCATCAAGAACCAGAACGGCGTCGAGGAAGCCGACGGGCCGAATTACTACATCCGCGACGGCGTCGTCGTGATCCCTAAAAATGCCGTCGTCGACGACGACACGATCATTTGAGCGATCAACGGCCGGCTTTCAGCCAGTACATCCTTGTGCGGCATGCTGCGTGCCGAAAGCGATCAAGAAAAAGCGCCGAATTAACACCGCGCCCCGTGAAACGATGGCGACGCTGGCGGATATTAGCAGCGCCGCACCCGTCTCATTTTCTGCACCCATTACCGGCATGAACCGACTCCCCTACCGGCAACTCTTCCTGGGCGTGCTGCTGCTGGCGCTGGCCGCCGGCGGCTGCCGCACCTACGGCGGCTACGGCACCGAAGCCGAGACGCTCGACCAGATCCAGCAGGCCACCGCGCTCTTCGCCGAGGAACACCAGCGGGCGCAGGCCGACCTGGAAGCCCTGCAACGCGCCGCCGCTGCGAACCCGACGCTCCAGCGCTACGCAGAGGCGTACGCCGCCGTCCTCAGCGTGCACGGCGCGGTCGTCGAGGAGCACCGCGCCCTGGCCGACGAAGCAGCCGCGCACCGGGGCGACTATCGCCTGCTCAGCCGCACCTACCGCGCCGTCATCAGCGACCAGCGGATCGTGCAGGATCGCTACGACGCACTGCTGGCGGACATGCAGCACGCCCTCGACGGCACGCCGGCCCCGCCCGTGGAGCTGGAAAGTCGCTACCAGGTGGCCCCGCAGTTCTACGAGCGCATCGAGTACGCCAACGCGCGCCGCTCGCTGGCCGACATCCTGGCCCGCGCACGCGCCGCCACGCCGCCCGTCGCTGCGCCTGCGGCGGACACGCTGGCCCAGTGACCGCACTCCCTTTCGTCGGCTGACGAAGGCCGGCTTCCCTGCGAACGCCGGCCTTTTTTAACGGCGCCGCGCCGGATGAAACTTCGCGCACGGTCTTCGACTATTGAGGCGCAGCCGCTCCTCTCATCGACAGACGTTCCCCGCATGGCTCGCCGTTGCTGCTTGCTTTTGGCCGTCGCGTGCCTGCTCTTCGGGAAGGTGGCGCAGGCGCAGGAGGAACAAGCCGCCGATTCGCTGATGTCGTACGACCTGGCCGAGATCGTCGTCCGGGGATCGACCGAGCGCGAGGCGTCGGCGAGCACGCTGCAGCGCGTGACGCTGGCGGGCATCGCGCAGGCCGACGCGGCCACGATGGACCGGGTGGCCCGCCTGATCCCGGCGGCCCACGTGCAGACCAACTCGCGCGGCGAGACGCTCGTCTACCTGCGTAGCGCGGGCGAGCGGCAGGTGGCGCTCTTCTTCGACGGGGCGCTGCTCAACGTGCCCTGGGACAACCGCTTCGACCTGGCGCTGGTGCCCTCGGGCGTCGTCGGCGGCGTCAGTGTCGCCAAGGGCGTGCCCTCGGTGCTCTACGGCACCAACGTGCTCGGCGGCGCCATCAACCTGACCTCGCGCACGCTCGGCGGGCCGGGCCGCTTCACCGAAGCGACGGCCCTGCTGGGCCAACCCGGCGCCGCACAGGCCGCGCTGACGCACCTGGGCCGGACGCAACGCTGGGCCTACACCCTCTCGGCAGGCTTCGCCCGGCGCGACGGCATCGCCCTGCCCACCGACGCCGACCTGCCCTTCAACCAGCGCGGCGACGACCTGCGCACCAACACCGACCAACGCCTCCTCAACCTCTTCGGGCAGGCCGGCTACACCTTCCCGGGCGGCGCGCAACTCGGCCTGGCCCTGCTCCACCTCGACGCCGAGAAGGGCGTCGCGCCCGAGGGCCACCTCGACCCCGCCCGCTACCGCGTCCGCTACTGGCGCTACCCCGACTGGCGCACCACCATGCTGATCCTCAACGGCGCCGCGCCGCTGGGCAACGGCGGCACGCTGCTGCGCGGCGCCGCCTGGGGCAGCCACTTCAGCCAGACCATCGACCAGTTCCGCTCGGACCGCTACGACGCCCTGGCCCAGCAGGAGCACGACGACGACTACACCGCCGGCGCCCGCCTGACGCTTCAGCAACCCGCCGGCATGGGCGAACTTCGCCTGGCACTCAACGCCCTCACCTCCGAACATCGCCAGCAGGAACGCGCCTTCGACGGCGCCGCCCGCCTGCCCGCGCCGACGCAGACGTTCCGGCAGCACGTCTGGAGTGCCGGGGCCGAATACGCCTGGCGCCCCGCGCAGCGCTTCGAACTCGTCCTCGGCAGCAGCCTCGACGGCATCGCCACGCCCCGGACGGGCGACAAGCCCGCCCGCGATCCGCAGGTCGATTTCGGCGTCACCTCCGGCGCGCGCTACGACCTGGACGACGCCTGGCGCCTCCGCGCCTCGGCAGGGCGCAAGGTCCGCTTCCCGACGATGCGAGAACTCTTCGGCGAAGCGCTGGGCCGCTTCCTGCTCAACCCCGACCTCAAGCCGGAGTCGTCGCTGCTGGCCGAGGCGGGCGTCGGGATCCGGCACGAGCGCCTCAGCGGCGAGGTGGTGGCCTTCTTCACCCGCACCTTCGACACCATCGACCAGCGCTCGGTGCTGTTGCCGGGCGAGGACCAGCCCCGGCGGCAGCGCTTCAACCTGGACGGCAGCCGCGTCTTTGGCGTCGAAGCGGCGGGCGCGGCGCGGCCCCTGCGCGGCCTCTCGGTCGAAGGACACCTGACCTGGATGCACGCCCGCGCCCTGCTCGACGGCGCTACGCGCCGCCTGGCCGAGCGGCCCGAATGGCTGGGCACGCTGACACTGCTGCACAACGCGCCGGGCGGCTTCTCGGCGCTGTTCCAGGCGGTCCTGACCGGG
>JBFGTT010000163.1:0-7140 GCA_041565995.1 Rhodothermales bacterium | reverse complement strand
CGCCCCATCCCCCGCGACCGCGACTGGGCCTTCAACAAGATGAACGGCCTCTTCCCCTCGCTCGCCGGCTACTTCGACCCCAAGTTTCAGGACTTCGCCGAGCACTACGGCTACCTGCGCGGGCTGACCCTCAACGGCCTCGAACAGGACCGACGCCTGCTCAACGCCCTCCCCCGCCCCGCCTGGATCGAGATCGCCGACAGCCTCCGCGCCGCCCTCACCGACGACGTCATCGACGAGGCCGTGCGCGCCTGGCCCGATCCCATCTACGAGCGCGACGGCGACGAGACCGCCCGGATCCTCAAAATCCGCCGCGACCAGCTCTCCGCCGTCGCCGAGCAGTTCTACGAGGAGCACGCCCGCGTGGTGGACGTGGTGGGCAGCCACAAGCACGAGCGCTTCGAAGTCACCCGCCTCGACGACGATTCGACGCGCGTGGTGGTCTACAAGACCTCGAAGCAGGGCGAGATCCGCCGGGTGATCTATCGGCGGACGTTCCTGCGCGGCGAGACGAAGGAGATCCGCCTCTACGGCCTCGACGGCAACGACCAATTCGTGGTAGAGGGCGCCGTGCGGCGGGGCCTGCGCGTCGTCGCCGTGGGCGGGCCGGGCGCGGATCATTTCGTGGACCGCTCGCGCGTGGGCGGATGGGGCCGGCAGACACGCTTCTACGACACCGCTTCGGGCAACACCTGGGAGGCCGGCCCCGAAGCGCGCCTCGTCCGCTCCGACCTCGACCCGGCGGTCAACCGCTACGATCCCAACGCCTTTCAGTACAACCTGGCCCTGCCGCTGACCTTCTTCGGGCGCAACAGCGACGACGGCGTCTTCCTCGGCGGCGGCCTTCAGCTCATCCGCCACGGTTTCCGCAAGACGCCCTACGCCGCCTCGCACCGCCTCAAGGCCAACTTCGCCAGCCGCACGCGGGCCGTCAACGCCGTCTACGCCGGGCACTTCGTCGAGGTCGTCGGCGGGTGGGACGTGACGGTGGAGGCCGCCTACTTCTCCCCGGACAACATCCGCAACTTCTACGGCCTGGGCAACGAGACCGAGAACACCGAGCGCGACCGCGAATTTTACCAGGCCCGCCTGACACAGGCCCACGTCGCCACGGCCTTGCAAAAGCGCCTGGAGGAGGGCGCCACGTTCCGCATCGGCCCGTCGCTGTCCTTCACCGACGTACGCGCCGACGCCGACCGCTTCGTCGGGCAGCCGCAGGCGGGCATCTCGCCGGGATCGCTCGACGAACAGGCCTTCGCCGCACTGGAGGCCGCCCTGACGCTCGAAACCGTAGACGACGCCGTCAACCCGAAGCAGGGCTTTCGCTGGACGAACCGGGCGGCGCTCCACCTGGGCGTCTTCAACGCGGACGATCCCTTCGGGGCCTTCGCGTCGGACCTGGCGTTCTACCTCTCGCCCTCGCTCTCGCCGCAGGTGACGCTGGCCGCCCGCGCTGGCGGTGCGCACCACACCGGCCAGTTCCCGTTCTACAGCGCCAACACGCTCGGCGGCAAGGACAACCTGCGCGGCCACCGCAGCACCCGCTTCGCCGGGCGGTCGAGCCTCTACCAGAACGTCGAAGTGCGCCTCGAACTCTTCACGTTTTCGACGTACCTGGCCGTCGGGCGCGCCGGGCTGCTGGGCTTCTTCGACCAGGGCCGCGTCTGGGTCGACGGCGAACGCTCGAAGACGTGGCACCGGGGCTATGGGGGCGGCCTCTGGTTCGAGCTGTTCCGCGCCTTCGTGCTCAGCGGCCACGCTGGCTTCTCCGACGACGACCGGACCCTCGACCTTGGCCTGGGCTTTCAGTATTGATCTCCCCCGCAACCCGACACCTTCGCCATGAACATCCGCCTGCACCGCCTCGACGACGCCTATCACTTCGTCGCCTCGAACGAAGAGGGCAACCAGGTCCACCTCGACGTGACGCCGGAGGAGGGCGGCGCCGGGCAGGGCGCCGGGCCGATGCAGATGATGATCATGAGCCTGGGCGGCTGCAGCGCCATCGACGTGATCTCGATCCTGAAGAAAGGCCGCCAGCGGATCGAGACGTTCGACGTAGAGATCGACTATGCGCGCGCCGAGGGCGAGGTGCCCTCGCTCTTCACTACCATCCACGTCCACTACGTGCTCACCGGCGACCTCGACGCGGCGAAGGTGCGCCGGGCCGTCGCCCTGAGCCTGGGCAAGTACTGCTCGGTGGCCCGGATCATCGAGAAGACCGCGACCATCACCTCGTCGTGCTCGGTCAACGGCGTCCGGTACGAGGCGGCGTGAGGGCGCTTCGGGTGGGGATGTGGGAGGATGGGGGTGTGGGAGAGGAGTCGTTTTCTTGACGGGGGGCCGGCTTGCGGTTACTTTCCATCCTCGCACATCGACGGAGGCCGCCGGCATGGGCATCGAACTCGAACTTCTCGTCTTGCTGATCATCCAGACGGTCGGCACCTCGTTTTTTGCAGTCTTCGAAGTGGAGACGCCCGCCTGGCGCAAACTCTTGAAGTGGACGCTGGTGATCGGCGGTACGCTGGGCCTCTACGCGCTGGTGGGCCACTGGGCGCTGCTCTGGCCGCTGGGCCTGGGCGCGCTCGGTGGGACGGCCCACGTCGTCTACTGCCGCAAGCACGGCATCGACCTGCTGCACGCCACGCCCCGGCGCACGTACTACGCGCTGCGCGGCTGGACGTGGCCGGCGTGAGCAGCCCCCCGCCGGGCCGCGCCTGTTAGGATTCGCAAAAATCTGCTGCGGTGCTGGCTTTTGTGCCGGCGGCGTCGTTACATGGCAGGGGGTGGTAAGGGAGTGTTGACGTGTTAGCGTTTTGTCACTCGAACACCCGAACACCCGAACACTCAAACTCTCAAACACCGGAGATTCAACATGGCAGTCCGCAAGTCCGAAGCCGTATGGAAAGGCAACCTGCCCGAGGGCAAGGGCACGATGAAAGTGGGCGACGGCGCTTACGAGGGCCCCTATTCGTTCGCCTCGCGCTTCGAAGAAGGCACCGGGACCAACCCCGAAGAACTCATCGCGGCGGCTCACGCGGGCTGCTTTTCGATGGCGCTCTCGCACGGGCTGGCGCAGGCCGGCCACACGCCCCGGCGCGTGCACACCACCGCCCACGTGCACCTGGTGAAGGATCCCGCCGGCGGCTTTCACATCCCGAAGATCGAACTGGTGACCGAAGCCGACGTGCCGGGCCTCGACGCCCAAGCGTTCCAGGAACAGGCCCAGGCGGCCAAGAAGAACTGCCCCGTCTCGAAGCTGCTCACCGGCGCCGAGATCACGGTGCAGGCCACGCTGGCAGGCTGAGGCGCCCGGCGTAAAAAGTAAGACCTGCCAGGCTTCGAGCACCCGGCAGGTCGACGCGCGCCGTGGCGGCGGCAAAGCGTCAGGATTGCGCGACGGTGTCGGCGGCAGCAGCCTGGGCCTCTTCGAGGCGCTTCTCCCACGCCTCCTGGTTCTTGCGGGCGTTCTGCACGAAGGGCGAGAGCGCCACCAGCTTGATGATGAACTCGTTGATGGCCGCCACCGGCTGCTTGAACGGGCGCACCACGTCCATGAAGAGCACCACGCGCTGGCCGTCGGTGTCGTTCCAGACCTCGTGCTCGAACGTGTCGTCGAAGACCATGCACTTGCCCTCTTCCCAGTGCCGGACGTCCTGGCCGACGCGGATGCGGCAGGCTTCTTTGGGTTCGGGCACTTGCAGACCCAGGTGGCAACGCAGCACGCCCTTGTAGGGCCCGCGATGCGGCGGGATGTGTTTGCCGGGAGAAAGGATCGAGAAGAAAGCCGTCTTCATGCCCGGCACCGCTTCGACCAGGCGGGTGCTTTCGGGGCAGCGGGTGCAGTTCTTCTCGGCCTTGTAGCCGAAGCCGTAGAGGAAGAACGTCTTCCACTTGTCGTCCGTGGTGATCTGAAGCTGATCGCGGGAGATGTCCTGGAAGTTGGGCAGCGCCTCGCGGTCCTTGAGGATCTCGTCGAGTTCGGCGCGCATGAGGTGCCAGTTGGCCTCCAGGTCATGGGTCCAGGGGAAGTCTTCGGCGTTGAAGAAGGTCTTGTCGCCCACCAGGGAGAAGCGGACGATGACCCGTTCGATGGCCTGGATGACCTTGAAGCCGACGGCTTTGACGACTTCCCAGCCGCGCTCTCGTATCGTCAATGCTGTACTCATGGTACCGGTGTTCGTAGATTCAGCGCCTTGCGAGGGGTCGCCCGAGGGGAGACGCCCCGTAGCAAGATACGAAAGGCGGCGGCGCCGGAGCCGTGCCCTTCGCGCAATAATTGGTGAAGGCGCCGGTCAGGCCGCGTCGGCGTCCGGGTCGAAGTCGAGCGCGGCGGAGTTGATGCAGTAGCGCAGGCCCGTCGGCTGCGGCCCGTCGTCGAAGACGTGGCCGAGGTGCGCCTGGCAGCTTGCGCAGAGCACCTCGGTGCGGCGCATGCCGAAGCTGCGGTCCTCTTCGGTCTCCACGTTTTCGGCGTCGACGGGGGCGTAGAAGCTGGGCCAGCCGCTGCCGGAGTCGTACTTGGTCTCGGCGCTGAAGAGCGGCGTGCCGCAGGCGCCGCAGCGGTAGACGCCCTCGCCCTTGTGGTTCCAGTACTGGCCCGTGAAGGCCGGCTCGGTGCCTTTCTGGCGCATGATGCGGTACTGCTCCGGCGTCAGTTCCCGGCGCCACTCGGCGTCGGTCTTCTGGACTTTCGTTTTCATGAACGACGTGCGTCGGGTGCGTGTGGTTTGGGAATCGCTTACACCTTTGCGTCGCCGCGTCGTTCCACGGGGGGAGGCACGTCGGGGGGAGCGCGCGGGTATGAGCGTTTGGGAGTTTGTGGGGAACGATGGAGGCGGCGGGGCCGAGGCCGGCACGCCGGCGCAAGCAACAATCTCGTCGCCGGCATTGACAGCGTGCCTGCTTTCGATTACTGTATACCCATGCCCTTGCCGCTCGTGGCCGCGTAGCGCGCGCGGCGCCTTGCCGGGGGCGGCTCTTTGCACCAGCCGGAGAGACCGATGGATCGATTCAGCGCCTTGCTCCCCCGTTTCGAAGCCCGCCAGAGCCTCACCTACGCCCTGATCCGCGTCTTCCTGGGCTTTGCGCTGTTCATTCGGGGCGTCATCTTCATCGGCGACCAGGAGACGCTCATGAGCCTCATCACGGCCAAGGGCCTCGACTGGGCCTTCCCCAACGCGCTGGTGCACTACGTCACGCTGGCGCACCTCGTGGGCGGGTTGATGCTGGCCGTCGGGCTGCTGACGCGGTGGGCGGCGCTGGCGCAGATTCCGATCCTCTTCGGCGCCGTCTTTTTCGTGCACTGGCAGGAGGGGCTGTTCTCGGCGGGGCAGTCGCTGGAGCTGGCGGCGCTGGTGCTCTTCCTGCTCGTGCTGGTCTTCCTCTCCGGGCCGGGCGAGTTCTCGCTGGATCATTACTTCTTCCGGAAGAAAGCCGCGCCGGAGCCGGAGGCAGCCCCTCCTACACTCGGCATTCCGCCTTCGGGCATCATCGCGCCGCACGCCCCGACGCTGCGGGAGAAGGCCGGCACGCCGTCGGAGCCGGCGTGAAAAGCGCCGGCAGCAGCACCCTCGACTAGAAGTCGGGCAGACCCGAAGGGTGCCGAGCACGCTTCGGGTCTTTTTTCGGATCGCATCCCACAGCCAGGCGGGGCCTGCTTTTTCACCGGCCTGCCGGAACGCGGCGCGGGCAATGGCTTTAGGTAGACACCGGCTCTGTTGATCGATGCCCGCCAACCTGCCTCTCGCCCCACGATGCCTCCTGAAGCCACCTCCGAAAAAGCCACCGACACGTTCCCCTTCGGCCAAAAGACCGTCTGGCAGCCCAGGGCGGACTGGATTGCCCGGAGCAACCTGCGCGCCTTCATGGACGCCCACGGCATCGCCGACTACGACGAACTGATGCGGCGCTCCACCGACGACGTAGCCTGGTTCTGGGACGCCGCGCTGAAGGATCTCGACATCCAGTTCTACACGCCCTACGCCGCCGTCGTCGATCTGAGCGGGGGGATCCAGCGCCCGGCGTGGTGCGTCGGCGGCGCGATGAACATCGTCCACAACGGCCTCGACAAGTGGCAGGCCACGCCCACGCGCGACCGCGACGCCCTGCGCTACGAGGCCGAGGAAGGCACCGTGCGCACGCTGACCTACGGCGAGTTGCACCGCGAGGTGTGCCGCTGCGCCAACGCGCTGCGGGCGCTTGGTCTGGGCAAGGGCGACGCCGTGGGCCTCTACATGCCCATGACGCCGGAGCTGTGCATCGCCTTTCTGGCCGTCATCAAGATCGGCGGCGTCATCCTGCCGCTCTTCAGCGGGTACGGGCCGAGCGCCGTCGCCACGCGCCTCAACGACGCCGGCGCGAAGGCCCTCTTCACCGCCGACGGCTTCTTCCGGCGCGGCAAACCCGTCCCGATGAAGCCGACCGCCGACGAAGCCCTGGCCGCCTGCCCCACGGTCGAGCACGTCGTCGTGCAGCGCCGCGCGGGCCTGGCCCAGACGCCCATGCAGGCCGGACGCGACCACTGGTGGCACGACCTCGTCCCCGGCCACGCCGACGCCGCAGAGACCGAGCGCACCGCCGCCGAAGACGTGCTGATGATCATCTACACCAGCGGCACGACGGGGCGGCCCAAGGGCGCCGTCCATACCCACTGCGGCTTCCCCGTCAAGGGCGCGCAGGACCTCTACCACGCGATGGACCTCAAGCCCGGCGAGTGCCTCTACTGGATGACCGACATGGGCTGGATGATGGGGCCGTGGCTCGTCTTCGGCACGCTCTGCATCGGCGCCACGATGGTCTTCTTCGACGGCGCCCCGGACTACCCGGACGTCGACCGCGTCTGGCAACTCGTCGCGGATCACCGCGTGACGCACCTGGGCGTCTCGCCCGTCTTGATCCGCGCGCTCAAGACGCACGGCGCCGAGCCGGTCCGCCGGCACGACCTCTCCGGCCTGCGCGCCGTCGGCTCGACGGGCAGCCCGTGGGATCCGGAGTCGTGGCGGTGGTGATTCGAGCACGTCCTCGGCGGCCAAAAACCCATCCTCAACTACAGCGGCGGCACCGAGATCTCGGGCGGCATCCTGTGCGGCAACTTCTTCAAGCCGCTCAAGCCCGCCGCCTTCTCCGGCCCCGTGCCGG
>JBFGTT010000162.1:0-7152 GCA_041565995.1 Rhodothermales bacterium | reverse complement strand
TAGGGTCGAGACGCTCAGCAGGCTGCCGCTGGTCGAGTCCAGGAAGACGTAGCGCGGCGTCAGCTCTACCGCCTCGTGCGCCAGGGCCGTCGCGCGGCGCACACTGTCGATCTCGGCGGCTGCGAGCGGCGCCCAGCCGGGCGGGGTCGACGTCGAAGTGCATCGTCTGCACGTCGGTGCGTTCCCGGCAGGCGGCCAGCAGGCACAAAAGGCAGAGCCACAGCGCAGCGAAGGTCGGGAGAAGGCAGTCGCGGTGCATGTGGCTCGTTGGATTAAGTCCCTTGTGCCGTGTAGGTTCGCGGGCATGATAACGGGCCGGGCGCCTTCTGGACAAGAGGCGGTTGCGCTTGTCGGTGCAAATCACGGATTTTCCACTTCCCGGACTTTATCTCCCGGCGTCCTCCTCCCACCAACCGAGACCCCGGCATGCTCAACTACATCTGGGGCGGGCTGATCGTCTTCAGCCTTGTCTTCGCCCTCATCGCCGACGTGCGCGACTTCTCCCGCGACACCTACCGCAACGGCCAGCCGCTGCCCGTCGAAGTCACGTTTCCGGAGGG
The DNA here is from genome assembly GCA_041565995.1 of Rhodothermales bacterium. Taxonomy (GTDB): domain Bacteria; phylum Bacteroidota; class Rhodothermia; order Rhodothermales; family JBFGTT01; genus JBFGTT01. The sequence continues at coordinate 6,592 of JBFGTT010000162.1, read as the reverse complement.
CTACCGGGCCGAGGCCCGTCGCCAGGCGGTCCGGGTGCGCATCGACCCGGAGGGCTTCGCCGCCTTCTACGGCGTCGAGGCCCGCCCGGCGGCCCGGTACGAGGCCACGCTGGTGCAGAACGTCGAGGGCCGCCAGCTGCGCTTCGACCCAAAGGCCGCCCTGCCCGAACCGCTGGAGACGATCCGCGACGTGACGTCCCGGCGCGACGATGAACTGCGCGGCGTCGTGGGGGCCTTTGCGCCGCAGCAAGCCGACACGTTGGCGGCCGCCACCGTCACGTTCGAGCCGGTGCGCTGGGTAAAGCTCAACGCCATCGCGGCGGCGGCGCTCGACTTCGCCGAGACCGCCGTGACGATTGCGCTGGGCCTCATCGGCGGCCTGGCCCTGTGGATGGGCCTCTTGCAGATTGCCGAGGCGTCGGGGATGCTCTACAGCCTGATCAAGCTGACGCAGCCCGTGATCCGGCGGCTCTTTCCCGACATCCCGAAGGACCACCCGGCCCTCGGCATGATCGTGCTCAACCTGACGGCCAACATGCTGGGGCTGGGCAACGCCGCCACGCCGCTGGGCATCAAGGCCATGCAGGAGTTGCAAACGCTAAACCCCACCGAAGACACGGCCACCAACCCGATGGTGATGCTGCTGGCGATGAACACGGCCAGCGTGCAGATCGTCCCGCCGGTGCTGCTGGTGGCTATCATGGGGTTGCAGATCAACCAGCTCTTTTTCTCGATCCTGATCACGACGATGCTCTCGCTCGTGGTCGCCATCGGCTCGGCGAAGCTGCTCGGACGGCTCAAACGCTACCGAGACACCGACCCCAACCGCCCCCCCGACGACGACGCCTGAGCCGTCCCTCTTTCTCCTTCCTGACTCGCCAATCGCCATGGAAATCATCCGCCTGGTCATCGACTACGCCTCCGCCTTCGTGCTGCCGACCATCATCGTCGGTTTTCCGCTCTACGGGATGATCAAAAAAGTGCCCGTCTACGAAGTGTTCGTCGAGGGCGCCAAAGAGGGCTTCAACGTCGCCGTAATGATCATCCCCTACCTGGTCGCCATCCTCTTCGCCATCGGCATGTTCCGGGCGTCGGGGGCGCTCGACTTTTTGACCGATATGCTGCGCCCGCTGCTCGGCGCCATCGGCATCCCCGCCGAAGTGGTACCGATGGGCCTCATCCGCCCTTTGACCGGCTCCGGCTCGGCGGCTGTCGTGCTCGACATGATCAACCAGTTCGGCGAAGACTCGCTGCTGGTGAAGATGGCCGCCACCATGTTCGGCTCCACCGAGACCACCTTCTACGTCATCGCGGTCTACTTCGGCGCGGTCAACGTTCGGAAGACGCGGCACGCCGTGCCAGCCGGCCTCATCGCCGACGTCTTTGCGATGTTCGTGGCCGTCTACGTGGTGAAACTGCTCTTCGGATAAAACGAAAAAAGGCCCTCCGCGTTGGCGGAAGGCCTTTCTCGATGCCTGGGCGGTGTCGCTTAGAGCGCCAGGACGCTGTTCTCGCTGAAGAACGGCGTGGCGTTGTAGCCGTCCGCCTGCTCGTCGTTGCGCCACTGGGCGCCGTCGATGAGGTAGCGGAATTCGACCGTCTCGCCGGGCTTGAACGAGATGCTCTTCGTCCAGACGCCCTTCTTCTTGTCGAACTTCATCAGGTCCTTCGTGGTGTCCCACTCGTTGAAGGAACCGACGACGGCGGCGCTTTCCTCGACGACCTCGGCGGGCAGTTCGAAGACGACGCGCACCGACTTGCCTTTGGGGCTGACTTTCTTTTCGATCATGGGTGTACCTCGTGGGCTTATGTAGATTTGCCTTGCTGGCGTGGTTGGGGGTCTAGCCGTGTGTCCGGCTGCTTCGGGTTGAAGCAAGGCAAAATTACGCACAAAAAATATGTAGTCCATTCGAATTTGAATTTGTAAGCGCTTTGCATCATGAACTTAACAGAAACCTAATCATCGTGACGAGCTTGTATCCTTCGGAAGCGCTTCCGGAAGCGCTTCCAGGCCGAACTGGATGGTCTGCGCCTGCAATCGCATCGCATCCGGCAACGCCAGCGCTCGGAGGCCGAAGGGTTCGACGAGGGGGTTGATCTCCTCTCCTCGTTCCAGCGCAGCCCGCAGACGCGGCAGCGTTTCCTTGAAGCGGAGGTACGCCTCCGGACGGCCCGGCGCGGGCGGCTGCGGCTGCGCCAGCACGAACAGCGGCAACTCGGTGACCAGGCAGAGTGGGTCGCCGCCGAGCGAGCGGACGAACTCCATCGAGCTCTCGTGAAAGTGTGCGGCGGTGGCTTCGTCGCCGAGGCCGCGGAAGTAGGCGCGCATGGCGGCGCCTTCGGGCGTGGTGGTAAAGCCCGGCTCGATGTAGAAGAAGCCCTTCTCGCCCTTGCGGTTGTGGTCGTGCAGGGGCAGGCCGGCGGCGCGGGCGGCCTCCGCGAAGTGGTCGCGCAGGCGTTGGGTGCGCCCGGCCCAGTGCCGCTCGACGAGCAGCATCGCGCCCTCGGCGAAGCCCATCCCGTGCAGGCTCAGGTGCAGATGGAACGGCGCAAAGGCCCGCAGGAAAGCCGCCACGCCCCGGTTTTCCGGGCGCATCGCGGGGAAGCCGAATTCGAGGTCGCGGCCCGGCGGTTCGCGGACGGCGCGGCGGAGGTAGGCTTCGAGGCGCGGCCACTGCTCGATCCAGGCGCGGTTGCGCGCCTCGCCGTCGGGGTTGACGTGCGGGACGACGACGAAGCGAAAGGCGGCCAGCAACCCGGCCAGCGCGTCGCGGCGGCGCAGCACTTCGAGGACGAACGTGCGGAGGGTCTCCGGCCCCACCGGCTCGTCGGCATGCGCGCCGGCGAGGAGGCTGACGGTGCGCGGCCCGTTGCCCAGCACGACGCCGTAGAGCGGGCGGCCTTCTTCGCTCTGCCCCAGGTCGTGGAAGGCGGCGGCGTCCGGGTGGGCGGCGCAGGCCGCACGGATCGGCGCGCGCACCGCCTCGTGCGTGCGAAAGGCGACGGCGTCGGGGATGAGGGCGCCCAGGTCGAGCGGCATAGGCGGTCGGATGGCTACGTCACCAACGGCGGCACGCCAGGCTGGGCTGCCGGGGAGCCGGCCAGGCCGCATCGCTCCAGGAAGGCATTCGTAAACACGTTGCGGACCGGCTCCGACAAGAGGGTATGCCTGCTTTCGATCCACTGATCGACGGCCTCGCCGTACATCGCGCGCACACGCGCCGGGGTGAGGTAGTCGTTGGTTTTACCCCAGTGCATCGTGAATGGGATGCTGGCGGCGGCAAAGGCTTCCCAGACGCGCTCGAAGAGCCGGAGGGTGCGTTGGGAGTGGATGCCGTCGAGATCGACGATGCAGTTTCGCTCGAAGCGCGTGAAGGCCATCAGCGCCCGCGAGCGTGGGACGAAGCGTAGTGCCACGACGCCCAGGAACGGGCCGTCCGCCTCGTGCACTTCCAGTGCGGCCTCAAGCGCCTGCGGGGCAACGGCCAGGGGAACCGCCATCGCCGAGCCGGTCGACCTGCCCCGCACCACGGTGTTGGTAAAGATCTCGCCGAGGGTGCCCATTTTGCCCGCGTAATCGTCGTAGAACCGGCCGAGCAAGCCGTTGACCAGGAGGGGCGTCACGGCGGGATCGATGTCGCTGATGGTGCCGATGATGCCCAGAATGTCGTCGCCGGGGCGGAAACCGTGTTGGTTGGCCTCCGGGCGCGGATAGTCGCTGCGGTAGGGCCGCTTGTACATGACCGTCACGTGGGCGCCCGCGGTGATGTCGTAGGGATTGACGACGACCTCGAAGTGGAAGGGCCGTTCGCCGGGGTGCGGTAGCGTCAGTTCCGAGAAGTCGTGGGTGCCGATAGCCCGGCGGAGCCGGTCGTCGTAGGGCATTCGCTGGCGATGGGCTTCCAGCAGGAAGATCGGCTCGGTCTCGATGAGGACGCCGTGGATGAAGCCGAAGCTGCCCAGGTTGACGAGCGCGGCGTTGAAGAGCGTGTCGTCCCGGATCAGATCGGCCCCCAGGCGCGCGGCGAAGGCGTCGGCTACCACCGGGTAGGAGGCGCGTTCGAGCCAGACGTGGCGCGACGGCCCGACGACCAGGTGCAGCCCGACGACGTAATCCTGGACGGCTCCTACGTCGATAGCCGAGCCGTGGGTGCCGGTAGACATAGCGCCCGCGATGGTCTGGCCGTTGCTGGCGCCGGAGGTCTTCAACGACCGCTGCCGGGCGGCCAGGTACGCGTGGAGTTCGGCGATGGAGATGCCGCACTGGGCGAAGAGCAGGCTGGTGCGGTCTCCGGCGTAGTCTGCCGAGAGGCTGCCGTCCGAGAGCGTAAAGACCCAGTTCAAGGGCTTGGTGTTGACCAGGCGCCCGTTGGCGACCGCCACCGTGGAAATGGACCAGTTGCCGCCGAAGGCGCGCAGGCGGGCACCCTCGTCGATGGCCTCCTGCATGAGCGATTGGATGCCCGCCACGGTGGCCTTGATCCCGTCGAGCGAGGCCGCGCCCTCCGGGTTCCAGAGGTCGTAGAGGCGTTCGATAGGCTCGGTGTAGTTCTCGTGCTTGCCCTGCCAGTGGCTTCGATCCTTGCGGACGATGCGCGCAGACGGGTTGTTATTGGGCGCCATGATATCCTCTGCCGGCTTGTCGATGAGTTGGCTTGCTAGAGCTGGTTGTCTTGCACGGGCGGCCTGGCACAGCGCCACTCCACGTCGAGGGGCACCCAGATGCCCAGCGTCACGACGGAGATGAGGGCGTAGCCCAGGTTGGTCGTCACGCGCACCTCGTCGAGGGTGTTGGCGAGGCAATCGTCCGCCGGCATGTCTTGCTGGACGAGGCCCCACAAGAAGGCGTGCATCGTCCGGTGTTCATACTCGGTGGCCGGGTTCGGTTGGGGCACCACGACCCGGTAGTGGTAGCAGCCCTGCCCCCAGCCGAGCGCACCCAGCAGCACCACGAGCAGGACGACCCGCCGCCCCCCCGAAGCGCGCCCGGTGCTCGGCAAACCGACGATCTTCTCCTCGAATCCGTTCATGACAGGCCTCCTCCATTGAGCCTTCGATACGTTACAGCGGTCGTTCATTCCACCGTGGTTCCTGCTTTCCCTCCTTTATCATAAAGACAGATCGGGCGTGCTATCGTAACCTTCTTCACAAAATCCACACAAAACGGAGGAGGTATCCAACGTCCCGCGCTTTGCAGGTCAGACCGCCCGCACGACCTCCTCGGCCGAGACCACGCGCACGCCCGCCGCGTCCATCTGCCGCCACGCCTCTTCCAGCGAGCCTTGCGTGTCGATGCCGCGCACGGCGTCCTCGACCACGTAGACCTCGAAGCCCACGGCCCGCCCGTCGAGGGCCGAATACTGGACGCAGAAGTCGGTAGCCAGCCCGGCCAGGTAGAGCGTCTCGACGCCGCGCTCGCGGAGGTAGCCGGCCAGACCCGTGGGCGTGCGGTGGTCGTTTTCGAAAAAGGCCGAGTAGGAGTCGATGGCGCGGCGGAAGCCTTTGCGAAGGACGAGTTCGGCCCGGTCGAGGCGTAGCTCGGGGTGGAAGGCGGCGCCGGGGGTGCCCTGGACGCAGTGGTCGGGCCAGAGGATCTGGCTGCCGTAGGCGAGTTTGACCGTCTCGTAGGGCGCTTTGCCGGCGTGCGAGGAGGCGAACGACAGGTGGCCGGGCGGGTGCCAGTCCTGCGTCAGCAGCACGTGCTCGAAGCGCCCGGCGAGTTCGTTGATGCGCGGGACGACCTCGTCGCCGCCGGGGACGGCCAGCGCGCCGCCGGGGCAGAAGTCGTTCTGCACGTCGATCACGAGGAAGGCTCTCATCGCGCGGACCGGGCTGATAGATGCGGATTGCAGCCTGCTATCGGCTTGTATGACGCGCCGTGCCGCAGGTTTTCTGCTTACAACTCGACGGCCAGCCCGCCGCCGGCCTCGAAGCCCGTGAAGTCGCCGAGCGTGTAGACGAAGCGTGTGCGCAGGCGCACCGCCGGCGAGAGCACCACCTCCGGCGCCAGCCCCAGGTCGAAGAGTGTCTTGCGCTCGAAGAGGTCCGTCTCGCCGAAGAGGCGCGCACGGGCCAGCAGACCCAGCCGTAGCTGCCCGCTGAGCTGGTGGTCGTAGGAGCCGATGAGCAGGCCCATGGAAGGGATCGTGCGCAACGCTGCGTCTGCCGACGCGAGGTCGGCGGGGATGCTGCTTTTGGCCTGGCCGCGATAGCGCGCCACCAGGCGCACCTGGTGCTGGCCCAGGCTGCTGAGCACTTGCCCGGTGGCCGTCACACGGTCGCCGGCGCTGAAGAACTCCACGTCGCCGAGCCGGTCGGCCATGTAGTGCGTGAAGGTGAAGTCCGCCGAGAGGTTGGTGGTGGGGCCGAGGCGTACGTCGAGGCCGCCGGTGAGCAGCACCTCGTCGCCGGGGTCGTAGTCTCCGGCCATGCTGCTGAGGGGTTTGTAGGGGCCTTTGTACTGGAAGGCCGCTCCGAGGCCCAGCACCACGTCCTCGCCCACCGGAAACGCCCACACCAGGCCCGGCTCGACGTTGAAGCCCTGCCCGAAGCCCGGCACGCGAAAGTTGAAGAAATGCTGGCTCAGCGAGAT
>JBFGTT010000161.1:0-7162 GCA_041565995.1 Rhodothermales bacterium | reverse complement strand
GTCTCGAGCGCCGGGATGATGCCCTCGGTCCGCGCAAGCAACTTGACGGCTTCAACGGCCTCGGCGTCGGTGGCGTGGCGGTAGCGCACCCGCCCGGTATCCTTCAAAAAGGCGTGCTCCGGCCCGACGCCCGGATAGTCGAGGCCGGCGGAGATCGAGTGGGCCAGTTGGACCTGCCCGCCGTCGTCTTGCAACAGGTAACTCAGCGCGCCGTGCAGGACGCCGGGCGTGCCCCGCGTGAGCGTGGCGGCGTGCCGCCCGCCGAGGCCCTCGCCGGCAGCCTCGACGCCGTAGAGCCGCACGGCGGCGTCGCCCAGGAACGGGTAGAAGATGCCGATGGCGTTGGAACCGCCGCCCACGCAGGCCACCACGGCGTCGGGCGTCTCGCGGCCCTCCCGCTCGAAAAGCTGCCCCCGCGTCTCCTCGCCGATGACGCGCTGGAAGTCGCGCACCATCATCGGATAGGGATGCGGCCCGACGACCGAGCCAATGAGGTAGAACGTGTCGGCGACGTGGGTGACCCAGTCGCGGATGGCTTCGTTGGTGGCGTCTTTGAGGGTGCGGCTGCCGCTCGTGGCCGGGCGCACCTCGGCCCCGAGCAGACGCATGCGCTGCACGTTGAGGTGCTGCCGCGCGATGTCTTCCTCGCCCATGTAGACCACGCAGGGCATCCCGAAGCGGGCGCAGACGGTGGCCGTCGCCACGCCGTGCTGCCCCGCGCCCGTCTCGGCGATGACGCGCGTCTTGCCCATGCGCCGCGCCAGCAAGATCTGCCCGATGGTGTTGTTGATCTTGTGCGCGCCGGTGTGGCAGAGGTCCTCGCGCTTGAGGTAGACCTTCGGCCCGCGCAGCGCCTCCGTCAGCCGCCCGGCGAACGTCAGCGGGGTGGGGCGGCCCGCGTAGTCGCGCAAGAGCGCCCGGTAGGCGGCCTGGAACGCCGCATCTGGCCACGCCTCGGCGAACGCCTGCTTCAACGCCTCCAGCGCCGGGATGAGGATCTCCGGGACGAACGTGCCGCCGTAGGGGCCGAAGTGCCCCGTGGCGTCGGGCGCGGCGTACGCCGTGGTATCTACAGCCGAAGTGGACATGGTTTCGTGTGATTGAAACGCTGAAACGACCCCTGCCAACCGTGACAGGCTCGTAGTCGCCGCGTATGCTCTTCGTCAAAATAATCGGGTACGCCGGCACAGGGCCTCTCTGCACGTCTCCCTTTGCAAAGGGGAGAGGAGCGTTGCGTTACCGAATTTAAATGACCAGGAGCATCAGCAGTGTGCCGGTCGTCATGCCGGGCGAGAACGCCTCACCCCGTAGCCTGCGCCGCGCGCAGGGCGTTGAACACGTCGAAGAAAGCGCCCAGCTTGTCGAAGTCTTTCTTGCCCGGATAGGCTTCGAGGCTGCTGGAGAGATCGACCCCGGCGGGCTGCACCGCGCGCACGGCGGCGTCGAGGTTGTCGGCGCCGAGGCCGCCGGCCAGCAGGATCGGGAAGTCGGCGGAGAGGTCGCGGGCCTGCCGCCAGTCGAACGGCTGCCCGGTGCCGCCCCGGAGGCCGGCGTGGTGCGTGTCGAGCAGAAAAAAAGCGACGTGGGCACGGTAGGGTTCCAGGCGGCGGCGTAGCGCCTCGGCGGTGTCGCCGGGCGCCACGCCGACGGCCTTGATGACGGGCCGCTCGACGGCGGCGCACACCTCCGGCGGCTCCTCGCCGTGCAACTGCGCCAGCGCAAAGCCCGCCTCGGCGCAGATCCGGTTGACGGCGTCGGCGTCTTCATCGACGAACACGCCCACCGGCGCCGGCCCATGGATCCACGCGAGGATGGCCCGGGCCGCCTCCGGCGCCACGTAGCGCGGACTCTCCGGATACTGGACGAATCCCAGAAAATCGGCCCCGGCGCCGGCGCAATACCGCGCGTCTTCGAGGTTGGTGATGCCGCAGATTTTCAGCTTCAGGGGCATGGTGGCGTCGCGTCAGGAGATCCGGAGGGCTGACGGCGTGGGCTGGTCCTCCAGCAAAGCACGCACCTCGCCTTGCAGCTTCGCCAGCGCCTCGCCCGGCTGCGCGGCGCGCATGAACGTCTCGCCGATGAGCACGGCGTCGACGCCGTGGCGGCGCAGGTGGGCCAGGTCCGCCGCCGTCCGCAGGCCGCTCTCGGCCACGCGCACGACGCCGCCGGGCACGTCCGCAAAAACACGCAACGCGTGCTCGACGTCCACCGCGAACGTCCGCAGGTCGCGGTTGTTGACGCCCAGGACCTCGATCTGCCCGAAGTCGATCTTTTCCAGCTCGCTCCGTTCGTAGACCTCCACCAGGCACGAGAGGCCGAGGGCGGCGGCGGCGGCGTGCAGGTCGGCAAGCTGCGCCCGGTCGAGCACGGCGGCAATCAGCAGCACGGCGTCGGCCCCGCAGGCGCGGGCCTCGACGAGCTGGTAGGCGTCGACGATGAAGTCCTTGCGCAACAGGGGCAGGCCCACGGAGCGGCGCGCCAGGGCCAGGTGGTCGAGCGATCCCTGGAAGTGCTGCGGCTCGGTCAGGACGGAGACGGCGGCGGCGCCGTGGCGCTCGTACTGCCGCGCCAGCGCCGCCACGTCGAAGTCCTGCCGGATGAGGCCCTGCGAGGGCGAGGCCCGCTTGATCTCGGCCAGCACGGCGAGGTCGGGCCGCCGCAGCGCCCGGCCCAGCGGCAGCGTCGGGCGGCGGAAGAGCGGGCTTTCTTCCAGCCGCCGCACCGGCACGTCTCGCTTGCAACGGGCCACCCGCGCGCGCGTGTCTTCGACGAGGGTATCGAGGATGGTCATGGGCGGGCCGCCTCAGGCGGCGGGCGGGAGGCTGTTGGAGACGTCGACCAGGCGGTCCAGCTTCGCGCGCGCCGCGCCCGTGTCGAGGCTCGTGCGGGCGGCGTCGAAGCAGGCGTCGAGGCCGTCGAACCGACCGCTGGCGTGCAGCGCGTAGGCGGCGTTGAGCAGCACCACGTCGCGGTGCGGGCCGGGCGCTCCGGCGAACACCGCGCGCAGGATCCGGGCGTTGTCCTCGGCGCCGCCGCCGTGCAGCGCGTCGAGCGGGATGCGGCCCAGGCCGTGCGCTTCGGGCGTGACGGCGTAGGCGCGGGGCGTCTCGGCAGCGCGCGCGGCGTCGTGCTCGAAGACCGCCGTGGGCGCCGAGAGCGAGATCTCGTCGAGGCCGTCTTCGGCGTGGACGGCCACGACGTGCGCGGCGTCGAGGCGGGCCAGGATGCCGGCCATGCGCCGGGCTACCGTCGCGCTGAAAGCGCCCACGAGCTGCCGCCGCACGCGCGCCGGGTTGCAGAGCGGACCCAGGATGTTGAAGAACGTCCGCACGCCCAGCGCTTTGCGCACCGGCATCACGAAGCGCATGGCCGGGTGGAAAAACGGCGCGAAGATGAACGCGATGCCGGCCGCCTCCAGGCAGCGCTCGACGCCCTCCTGCCGCAGCGCGATGTTGACGCCGAGCGCGTCGAGCACGTCGGCGGAACCGCACTGAGAAGAGACCGAGCGGTTGCCGTGCTTGGCGACGGTGACGCCGGCCCCGGCACAGACGAAGGCCGCCGCCGTGGAGATGTTGAAGGTGCCGCTGCCGTCGCCGCCGGTGCCGCACAGGTCGATGGCGTGAGGATCGTCGCAGCGCACGGGCACGGCGTACTGGCGCATCACGTGCGTGAAGCCGACGAGTTCGTCGAGCGTCTCGCCACGGGCGCGCAGGCCCATCAGCAGCCCGGCCACCTCTTCGGGTTCGGCCTCGCCCCGCATCATCAGGTGCATGGCCGCCTCGGCCTGCTCGCGCGCGAGCGCCTCGCCGTCGGCCAGGATGTGCAAGAATGTTTTCATAACGTTCAAGCTCCGCGGTCCACCCCGGCAACGTCCGCCATCCGCAACCCGCGATCCGCGATGCGTCTGAGCCAGTTGGCGATGAGCCGGGGGCCTTCGGTGGTGAGCACGCTCTCCGGATGAAACTGGATGCCTTCGACGGGGAAGGTGCGGTGGCGCAGGCCCATCACGACGCCGTCTTCGGTCTCCGCCGAGACCTCCAGCACGTCGGGCAGCGTGGCGCGCTCGACGACGAGTGAGTGGTAGCGCGTGGCGATGAAGCCCTGCGCGGCGCCCTCGAAGATCGTCTTGCCGTCGTGGTAGATGGCGCTGGTCTTGCCGTGCATCAACGACGGCGCGTGCGTGACGACGCCGCCGAAGACTTCGCCGATGGCCTGGTGCCCCAGGCAGACGCCCAGCACCGGCGTGGCCTCGCCCAGCGCCCGGATCAACGCCTCGGTGAGGCCCGCCTGACTCGGACGCCCCGGCCCCGGCGAGATCAGGATGCCCGCCGGCGCCATCGCGCGCGCCTCGTCCACCGTCAACGCGTCGTTGCGCACCACGCGCACGGCCTCGGTGTGCCGCCCGACGAGGTGCACCAGGTTGTAGGTGAACGAGTCGTAGTTGTCAATGATGAGGATCATGCCGGGGATGAGGATGGGGGTGTGGGCGTGTGGGAGTCTGGGAGAGGGGAAGGTGGTGCTAGGTAATCGGCCTCTTCCTCTCGAATCAGGTTGGAAGGCCCGCACCAGGCCTCTGGGTTTGCCATCATTTTGACGAGACCACCGATGATCAATTCATAGGCCCGATCCAACACTTCGTAATCCTCTCGGCTCAGATAATTGCACGCCTGTGCAAAGTCGAGCCAACTCTGCGTCTCGGTAGCTTCGCCATCCGCATCGCTCAACTTGCTCACGAAATGTTTTTCATACCGACGTTTTCGCCAGGCTTCCGCAACGTTCCTGCAAACCGAGCGCGACGCCCGCCGGATCTGGTCCGTCAAAGCATGGCACTCTCCCGGCGGCCAGTCTCTAGAGAGTTCATAGATTCTTTGGGCCGCCGCGAAGGCCTGTCGGTAGACGCGAAGTTCTCGAAAGTGCTTCACCAAAGTCTCTTCCTCCTCTTTTTCACCTGGATCTTCTCTTGCCTCCCACACCCCCACACTCCCACACCCTCACACACGTCCATACGTCGTCAGCAGTCCGCAGGCGGCGCGGGCTTTTTCCATGAAAACGGCGGCCCGTGCCCGGCCCCGGCGACCCCCTTCGCGGAGCACGTCGCGGACGAAGTCGGGGTGTTTTTCGAGGTCGCGGCGGCGTTCGCGGGCCTCGGCGAAGTAGGCGGTGATCAGGCCGATGAGTTCTTTCTTGGCGTGGCCGTAGCCGTAGCCGCCGGCGCGGTAGGCCGCCGCGACCTCCTCGCGCTTGGCGTCGTCGGCGAAGAGCTTGAGCAGCGCGAAGACGTTGTCGCGGTCGGGATCCTTCGGCGCTTCCAGCGGCGTCGAGTCGGTGACGATGCTCATCACCTTCTTCTTGAGGACCTTGCCTTCGTCGAAAAGCCCGATGGTGTTGCCGTAGCTCTTCGACATCTTCTGCCCGTCGAGGCCGGGCACGACGGCCACGTCGTCGAGGATGAACGGTTCGGGGACGGGGAAGACGGCCTCGCCCTCGGCGCAAAACGTGTGGTTGAAGCGCTGCGCGATGTCGCGCGTGATCTCGATGTTCTGCTTCTGGTCGGCGCCCACGGGCACGACGGTGCCGCCGTAGATCAGGATGTCGGCGGCCTGGAGCACCGGGTAGTTGAACAGCCCGGCGTTGGCCGTCAGGCCCTGTGCCACCTTCTCCTTGAACGCCACGCCCTTTTCGAGCTGCGAGACGGGCGTGAGCGTGAAGAAGATCCAGGCCAGCTCCGTCACCTCCGGCACGTCGCTCTGGACGAACAGGTTGGCCTTGTCGGGGTCGAAGCCGAGGGCCAGGTAGGCGGTCGCCACGTCGAGCGTGTAGCGTTCGAGCGCGGCGCGGTCGTGCAGCGTCGTCAGGGCGTGGTAGTTGACGATGAAGAAGTAAGCCTCGTGCCGCTCGTGCAGCGCTATGTGCTGCCGGATGGCGCCGAAGTAGTTGCCCAGATGCAACGCGCCCGAAGGCTGGATGCCGGAGACGACGACGGTCCGCTGCGCGTCCGCCGCCTCGCTGCCGGGCCGGGTTGCCGCCGAGGGGGATGCCGGGTTCATGGAAAAACGACCTGGTTGGGAGGAAGGAGATACGAACTAGGCGTCACGCTTCGCGCACGGGTTTGCGTCGGCGGCGTCGGGTTTGCTCCTTGAGGTACGTCACGCGCTGCTGGCTGTTGGTCTGCAACAGCGTCAGAACGGCCTTCGTGCGTATCTGGTGCGGCTGCGTCAGCTCCTCCGTAAGCGCCTGCAGGAAGGCCTGCTCGCGGTCGAGGAGTTCGAAGAGCATCGCGTCGTCGTCGTCGCCGAGGTGGAAGTCCTCCGGCTCCAGGTCCACGCCGTTGTAGGCCACGCCGCCGCAACTGAAGACGGTCTCCATGAGCTTGCCCACGTCCACGCGGGCCACCTTTTGCAGCGCGGCCAGGTCGTCGGCCACGGCGCGCGCGCCCAGGTGCGCGACGACGAAGTTGTGGCCGTGGTTGAGCGCCATGTGCTGCTTGATGAGCGGGTTGAGCCGCTCGACGGTCTCCCGGCGAGACATCGAGACGCCGATGCCGCCCTTCTGGAAGATGAGGTCTTTCAGGGACATGATGCGTGTCCGTTTGGTGGGTGTAAGGGGAGAGGGGTTATTGGGAATTGGATACTGGGAACTGGTTATTGGAAAAGGGTTGGGCCGGGCGCCATCCGCCACCATTTACCTCGTCAGTCGCCTTCGGCTCGTGTCCCATTTCCTGTTTTCCAATAACCGTCGTCAAAGCAGCCCTTCGGCGGCCACGAGGATGGCCTCTTTGAGCGCACGCGCCTTGTTGACCGTCTCCTCGAACTCGCGCGCCGGGTCGCTGTCGGCCACGATGCCGGCGCCGGCCTGGATGAAGATGGTCTCGCCGCGCACTACCATCGTCCGAATGGCGATGCAGGTGTCTAGGTTTCCCGAAAAATCGACGTAGCCGACGGCGCCGGCGTAAATGCCGCGCCGCGTCGGCTCCAACTCGTCGATGATTTCCATGGCTCGCACCTTGGGCGCGCCGCTGACAGTGCCCGCCGGAAAGCAGGCCTGCAGCACGTCCATCGCCCCACGCCGCCGGTCGAGCAGGCCGGAGACCGCCGAGACGATGTGCATCACGTGCGAATAGCGCTCGACGTAGGCGTAGCGGTCCACCTGCACGGTGTCGAAG
>JBFGTT010000160.1:0-7208 GCA_041565995.1 Rhodothermales bacterium | reverse complement strand
CGAGATGGCCATACCGCCGTCGTTGCCGTCGAGGATGTAGTCGGGGTCGTCCGGATGGATCCACCAGGCGTGGTGGTCGGGATGGACGCTCCACCCGACGAGCGGCTTGAACGTCTCGCCGCCGTCCTCGGAGTAGGTGACGACGGAGTGGATGCTGTAGACGCGGTTCTCGTTCTTAGGATCGACGTAGATGTCGGCGTAATAGAACGGGCGGTTGCCGACGTTGCCCTCGCTCTTGGTCTTCGCGAAGGTGAAGCCGCCGTCGTCGGAGCGGTAGAGCGCGTTCTCCTTCTCGGCCTCGACGAAGGCATAGACGACCGCCGGGTTGCTCGGCGCAATCGCCAGGCCGATGCGCCCCAGCTTGCCCGGCGGCAGGCCGTCCTCGGCGGTGCGCTTCTTCCACGTCGCGCCGCCGTCGAAGCTGACGTACAGCCCGGAGCCTTCGCCGCCGGATTCGAAGAACCAGGGCCAGCGCCGGAACTCCCACATCGCCGCGAGGAGCTTGTTGGGATTCTCCGGGTCCATCACCAGGTCGGCGATGCCGGTCTTCTCGTTGACGTAGAGGATCTTCTGCCAGGTCGCGCCGCCGTCGGTGGTCTTGAAGACGCCGCGCTCGGCGGTCTCGCCCCAGGCCGGCCCCTGCGCGCCGACGTAGACCACGTCGGGGTTGCCCGGATGAATCAGGAGGCGGTGGATGTTGCGCGAGGCGTCGAGGCCCAGGTGCGTCCACGTCTTGCCGCCGTCGAGGCTTTTGTAGACGCCGTTGCCGTTGGTCTGGCTGTTGCGCGGGTTGCCCTCGCCGGTGCCTACCCACACCACGTCCGGGTTGGATGGGTCGACGGCGACGGCGCCGATGGAGGCCACCGGCTGATCGTCGAAGATCGGCTCCCAGGCGATGCCGCCGCTCTTCGATTTCCAGAGGCCGCCCGAAGCCGTCCCGGCGTAGATCACGTCGGGGTCGCGGTGGACGACGGCGAGGGCCGTCACGCGCCCACTCATGCCCGCCGGGCCGATGGCACGGGCTTGCAGGGCGGCGAAACGGGTGGTGTCGAGTTGCTGAGCGTGGGCGGGCGGCGCAGCCAGGCAAAGCAGCAGCAGGCCGCCCCCCAGCAGGCGGAGGAGGATGCGGTTGGTCAACATGGTCGTCGAGGAGTGGGGTGAACGCGGACGGAGATAGGAGCTAAAAAAAGGGTACAGAAAGATTTGCTCAAAGTACAGACCTGGATTACGAGACGTATGGACGTATGGACGAAAAAGAAAAAACGTCCCTTCGTTCACACGTCCGCTCGTCCACACGTCCTTTCGTCCGCGCCGTGAGGTGAAGCCGCGCGCAAGCTACCCGACGAACTTGTAGCCGATGCCGTAGACCGTCTCGATGTGTTCGGGCTGGGTGGGGTTGGCCTCTATTTTTTTGCGGATCGAGGCCACATGGCGGTCGATGGTGCGCGTGGTGATGTCGCCGCTGATGCCCCAGACGTCGCGCAGGAGTTGCTTGCGGTTGACCGTGCGCCCCCGGTGCTGGATGAAATAGCGCAGGATGTCGAATTCGAGGGCCGTAAACTCGACCTGCTCGTCGCCGCGCCGGGCCGTGTGGCTGCTGAAGTTGACCTCCACGTCGCCGAAGCGAAAGATCTCCATCGGCGCGGCGGCGGCGGGGCGGCTGCGCTTGAGCACGGCGCGGACGCGGGCGGCCAGCTCTTCGGCGTTGAAAGGCTTGGCCACGTAATCGTCGGCGCCCAGGTCGAAGCCTTGCAGGCGGTCGTCTTCGTCGTTCTTGGCCGTCACCAGGATCACGGGCGAATCGACGCCGGCCCGGCGGGCCTCGCGCAGCACGTCGAAGCCGTTCTTTTTGGGCAGCATGATGTCGAGCAGCACGATGTCGTAGGCGGGCAGCGTAGTCATCATCTGAAGTGCTTCCGGTCCGTCGGTAGCCCGGCTGATCCGGTAGCCTTGCAGGCGGAAGATGTCTTCCAGCAGCATGGCGAGCGTCGGATCATCCTCGACGACGAGCATGCGGGTCGGGTGCGTTGCCGTGTTCATACTGCCGTGCCTCCTGCTCCGAAGGGCGCCGCACAGGACGCCGTATTTAACGGATCGATTTCTTGGGTTCATTACGTAACAAGAACGTAATAATCGATCCCCTCTTTCAAGTTCCGAACGCACAAAAACGGGCAGGCGCCGCGCCAAACCCGCGCCCCGCCCGCGCGTATGAAAAAGGACGGCGCCCGGCGGCGCCGCGCTACCCGCCCAACCCACGGCCCGCTGCGATGGACGACGGCACCCTCACGCTCATCATCGTGCTGACCATCCTGGGTTTCTGCGCGCTGGCCTTTCTGCTGCTGGCGCCGGTCTACCTCTTCCTCAAACGCGAGCAGCAGGCGGGCGAGAAGTGGACCCGGCAAATCCTCGGCACGCCCGCCGGCAAGGACGCCCACACCGGCAATGGATCCCCCCAACCCGACGCGGCGGACGAAGAAAAACGCGACGGCTAGCGCACCGGCCAGGCGGATTTCAGATCGGGGATTTGGGATTGCGGATTGGAGTGCTTCCCGATTCGCATGCCGCCCTTTGCCCGGCGCTCCTCCTACCACCGCTTCGGCGTGCTGAGCACCCCCAGCGGGGCGAGCACGAGGTTGTAGGCGGCGTAGAGCAGTTCGAGCAACGGCTGGGCCGGCAGCAGGTCGCGCTCGTGGAAGACGTGGGCGGCGCGGCGCAGCACGAGACCCTGCACGACGAGTTTGCCCGCCAGCAGGCCCGCGCCGGGCCACCCGGCCAGCAGCGGCGCCGCCCACAGCGCGATGCTCGTGGCGTGGAAAAGCGCCAGGTGCGCCTGGATGCCCCGGCCGTAGAACCGCCCGGCAGAGAGGTGGCGGCGTTTCTGGCGGAACCACTGCCGCCACGAGGCCGGCGGCGCGCTCGGCACGAACGTCTGCGGGTCGAAGACGTGGCGGACGGCGGCGGCGCGGCGGCGGGCTACCTCCTGCACCAGAAGGTCGTCGTCGCCGCTCATCGCCTGGAGCGAGTGCGCGAAGCCGCCCAGGCGCGTGAACACCGCCCGCCCGTAGCTCAGGTTGCGCCCGACGGCCATGTAGGGGCGCCCCAGCCCGACGGCGGCGGCCGTCAGGAAGCCCGTCACGAACGTCTCGTAGCGGGCCAGCCGGTTGAGCAGGCCGGGCGCTTTGCGGAACGGGCTGTAGCCCACCAGCAGCGTCGCTTCGGGGGCGGCGGCGTGGTGCCGCGCCAGCGCCGCGAGCCAGCCGGGCGGCGGCGCGCAGTCGGCGTCGGTGAAGGCCAGCACCTCGTGCGTGGCCGCCGCGATGCCGCGCGCCAGGGCGTGCTTCTTGCGCGGCGCCCGCGGCTCCGTGACGGCGACGAGGTGCAGCGTGGGGTGCGCCGGCTGCCAGGCCCGGACGATCTCCGGCGTGGCGTCGCGCGAGGCGTCGTCTACCACCAGGATTTCGTAGCAGGGATGGGTCTGCCGCGTCAGCGCGGCCAGCAGCGCCGGCAGGTGCCCGGCTTCGTCGCGGGCGGCCACCACCACCGACGCCGGCGTCGTCGTCCCTGCCGGCGGCGAACCCGCCTGCCGCCGCGCCCGCTCGAAGCCGAAGCGCAGCGCCGCCCAGTAGGCGAGTTGCACCGCGCACGCCGCGCCGAAGAAGACGAGCAGGAGGGAAGCAGACATCGCGGCAGCGGCCGGTTGCAAAGGCAAGGGAGGGCAAGGTACGCCCTGGCGCGCGCAACGTACAACGCGCAGGCGCTTCGCGGCGCCGTTTGCGCGCAGACCCGCACGGCTTACGTTTCACGTTTTACGTACAAACCAATCAACCGGTCGTGCGTATCTTTGCCGCATCAAGGATCTGGTATCGATTTCGGGAAACGCCATGTCGGATCAGCAACGCACGCAAGACGCCCGGTTGTTGCGGCACTTGGGGCAGTTCTGGACCGTCGCCAACATGCTCAGCCTGCTGCGGGCGGTGTTGGTGATTCCGATCACGTACCTCATCCTCATCGACGGATCGAAGGCCTGGATGCTGGGGCTGGTGGTCGTCGCCGCCCTGACCGACTGGCTCGACGGGAAGGTAGCGCGCTGGTCGGGCACGGTCTCGGACTGGGGCAAGGCGCTCGACCCGCTGGCCGACAAGTTTGCCGCCGCCGCCGTGCTGCTGGCGCTCGTCATCCGGGGGATGGTGCCCGTCTGGTTCCTGGTGGTCGTGCTGGCACGGGACGTGGCGCTGGTGCTCGGGGCGCTGCTCATCACGCGGCGCACCGGCCTGGTGATGATGAGCCTGTGGTGGGGCAAGGTGGCCGTCGGGGCGCTGGGCGTGACGGTAGTGGCGGCGCTGCTCGAAGCCGATCCCCCCGTGCTCCAGGCCTGCATCTGGGGCACCGTGGCGCTGATGGCCTACGCCCACATCCGCTACACCCTGCGTTTCGTCCAGGTCTGGCGCAGGGGCCGCCTGCCCCGCGACGCCGGCCTCGAAGGCGACGCCGGTCGCACCATCGCCACCATGCAACCGGAAGGATAAGCGGGAAAAGGAAAATGGGAAAGGGGGAGGGCGATTCGCCTCACCATTTTCCGATAACCATTTTCCATTTTCCAATAACCATTTTCCAGGAATGGCTTTATTTGATCGGTTCAAGGCGGGAGAGCGCACGTCCGAACAGGAGCGGCTCGAAGCCGGCCTCGAAAAAACCCGCACCAGCTTCTTCGGCAAGCTCGACCGGCTCATCCGGGGCAAGGATGCCGTCGACGAAGAGACGCTCGACCAGCTCGAAGAGGTGCTCGTCACCAGTGACGTGGGCGTCAAGACGACGCTCGACATCATCGGCCGGGTCGAAGCGCGCGTGGCCCGCGACAAGTTCGTCTCCACCAAAGAACTCAACGCCCTCATCCGCGACGAGGTAGCCCGGCTGCTGCTCGACCACGCCCCCGAACGCCCGGCGGACTTCGACGCGCTGCTGCCTCACCGGCCGCACGTCGTCATGGTCGTCGGCGTCAACGGCGTAGGCAAGACCACCAGCATCGGCAAGATCGCCTACCGCTACCGGCAGGCGGGCCGCAGCGTGCTCCTGGGCGCCGCCGACACCTTCCGCGCCGCCGCCATCGAACAACTCGACGTGTGGGCCGAGCGCGCCGGCGTGCCCCTGGTGAAGCAGCAACACGGCTCCGACCCCGCCGCCGTCGCCTTCGACACGCTCGAATCGGCCCAGAGCCGCGACGTCGACGTGGTCCTCATCGACACGGCGGGCCGGCTCCACACACGGGGTGGGCTGATGGACGAACTCTCCAAGATCAAGCGCGTGATGGGTCGCCAGATCGAAGGCGCCCCCCACGAAGTCCTGCTCGTGCTCGACGCCTCCACCGGCCAGAACGCCCTCCGGCAGGCCGAAGAGTTCACCAAAAGCGTGGACGTGACGGGCCTGATCCTCACCAAGCTCGACGGCACCGCCAGGGGGGGCATTGTGATTGGCATTTCCAATGAGTTCCAGATTCCCGTAAAATACATCGGCGTCGGCGAACGCATTGAAGACTTGCAGGTGTTCGACCGGCAAGGCTTCGTCGAGGCGCTCTTTAGATAGGCGGAACCTAGCCGATCTTTTGGGCCGGAAGCTCCCTGCGCAGCGGTGCCTCCGGCTCACGAACGCCTCGCAACCATTCGCCGCATGAATTCAACCGAACGCCGTTTGCCTCTGGCATGACGCGCTTCGATTGAGCATATTGACCCCGCGGCGCTACCGGCGCCGCAGCGTGCATCCAGGGAGGCTTCGGACCGGGTCGCCGCGCCGCCGGGCGCCCGAAGGAGGCAAGCAGGACATCGGCTCGTTGGTGGAGGTGGCTCTATGATGAAAAGGTACCGGCGCAAGGGCATCAACCTGTTGTGTGGCCTGTTGCTGGCGCTGGCGCTGGCCGCTGCGGCCCCGCCCGGCAGCCTCGCGCAGGGCGACGTGCCGGAGTTCGAGGTGGACGCCGTGAGCATGCGCGGCGAGGCCGCCTCACGGCAAACCCGGCTCGACCTCTACACCCGGATTCCCTACGCCAACCTCAGCTTTATCAACACCCCCAACGGGTTTTCGGCCGCCTACGAGGTCGCCGCCGCCGTCTACCGGCTCGACGAACGCAACCGCCGCGAGAGCCTCGTGCAGACGCGCATCTGGGAAAGCACCGCCCTCGTCGATGCCTTCTACCTGACGCAGTCTCCGAAAAGCTACGACCACACCACGCACGCCCTGGAACTGCCCCCCGGACGCTACCTGCTCGAATTCCAGCTGACCGATAAAAACACGCAGGGCGTCTTCGTGCAGGAACTGCCCGTCGAAGTGCGCGACCTGAGCCGCCCCGTCGCCCTGAGCGACATCATCCTGCTCGACGATTACGAGGCCCGTACCAAGACCATCTTTCCCCGCGTCGGCGACCGCATCGGCTCGGAATTCTTCACGCTGCAACTCTTCTACGAAGCCTACGCCGACCGCCCGCAGCAGGTGCGCGTCACGCGCGAAGTGGTGCCGCTGCGCAAGCGCAGCAGCGCGCTGATACGGGCCGGACGCACGCTGCTGGGCCTGCCCGAGAACGAAGACCCCGTCGCCGCCGTCTACACGACCGTCGAAAACACCACGCTGCGGCGCGGACGCACCCAGGTCGTCTCGCAGATCCCCCTGACCGACCTCAAAGTGGGCGACTACCTCGTCCGCATCCGCCTCGAAGACGCCACCGGGAGCCTGCTCGACCAGACCGAGCGCGCCTTCACGGCGGAATGGACCGGCCTGGCCGATCACCTGAGCAACCTCGACGAAGCCATCGACCAGTTGCGCTACATCGCCAAGAAGAAAGAACTCGACGAGATCAAAACCGCCTCGAATTACAACGACCGCCTCCGCCGCTTCCAGTCGTTCTGGCAAAAACGCGATCCCACGCCGAGCACCGCGCGCAACGAGAGCATGGAGGAATATTACTACCGCATCGCCTACGCCAACAAGAATTACGGCGGCGGCATCCCCGGCTGGAAGACCGACCGGGGGCAGGTCCTCGTCAGCTTCGGCCAGCCCGATCACGTCGACCGGCACCCGCACAACTACAACGTCGAGCCGTACGAAGTCTGGTGGTACCACCGCATCGGCCGCCGCTTCATCTTCATCGACAAGACGGGCTTCGGCGACTTCCAACTGCTCGTGCCCATCTGGGACGACCGCAACCGCATCCGGTGATCGGT
>JBFGTT010000159.1:0-7259 GCA_041565995.1 Rhodothermales bacterium | reverse complement strand
GTGCGTTCTTCGACCGAATAGACCGACAGGTCCAGGATCAGGCTGATGTTGGTGTACTCGCTGAGCATGACCACGTCGACCACCGGCGGCAGGCGCGTCTCCGAGCCGCCCAGCAACAGCGTGTGCGGGAAGGCGCGTAGCCCCCGGTAGTCGCCTTCCGGATCGATGATGCAGACCTGGTAGCCCAGCTTGAGCAGTTCTTCGGCCATCAGGCCGGCCAGCCACGACTTGCCGCTGGCGCTGGCGCCGACGAAGCCGACGTTGCCCTGCAGCAGGTCGAACGGATCGAGGTGTACGGGCGTCTGGTCCGCTTTGCGGCCCAGGAAGAGGCGACGTTCCGGGCGGACCTGGCACGTCGGCAGGGTGCCCTTGAGCAGGTCCAGCACGAGGCGGCGGACGCCCTCGCCGTCGGGGTGCGGCAGCACGGCGTCGGCCACCTTCTGGATGGCCGGGGTGGCGTTGGCGACGGCCACGGCCATCTCGGCGACTTCGAAGAGGCTGCGGTCGTTCTCGGCGTCGCCGCAGGCGAGCACGTTGCGCGCCGAGTAGCCCAGTTCTTGCAGGGCCGTTTGCAGGCCGGTGCCTTTGGTGGCGCCCGGTGGCAGCACCATCACGGCCCCCTTGTTGTACTCGACGGTGGCGCCGCCGCCCGTCTCGCGCAACACCTGCAAGACGGCTTCGTCGTGCGGAACCCACGTCGAGGCGATGGCCATGCCGCGCTCCAGGGGGATGCGCAGGGCTTCGAGGCGCTGCCGCACGTCGGCGTCGAGGTGGCCGAAGGGCAGCACCACCGAGTCGTTGCGGGGAAAGAAGACCGCTGCGCCGTTTTCGGCGACGATGGCTTCGAAGACTTCGGCGAAGGGACCTTCGGCGGTGAAGGTGTCGAGCGCGCGGCCCGTCACCAGCAGCAGGGCGCGCCCGGCGCGTTGGGCACGGCGGAGCACCCGCCAGGTTTCGGCGGCCACGACGCCGTCTTCGGCTATGGTGCCGTCGAGGTCGAAGGCCAGCACTTTCAGATGCATCGTCAGCCTCCCGGCAGCACGGCGGCGCCGGTCGTGTGGGCGGCAGCCTCCACGACGCCCGTGCGCAGCAGCGACTTGCCGAAGGGCCGGGTGACGAAGACCGGGCAGGGTGCGCCACGGACCACGCGCTCGGCGACGCTGCCCATCGGGAAGCGTTCCAGGCCCCGCAGCCCGTGCGTGGCGATGACGACGAGGTCGGCGGCGGTTTCTTCGGCGAAGGCGACGATCTGCTGGGGCGGATAGCCGGTGCGCGCGTGAAAGGCCACGTCGGCGGCGGGGTTTTCGATCTCCGCGTAGATCTCTTCGAGGTGGCGTAGCGCCTCCGCTTCGAGTTCGGCCTCCAGGTCGCGCCGTGCGCGCAGGCCGGTTTCGTAGAACGCCGGGCGCTGCACGGGATCGACCACGTGGAGCAGGTCGAGGTGGGCCTGGTCGGGCGCGGCCAGGGCCACGGCGTAGCGCAGCGCGCTGAGGGCGTGGGGCGAGAAGTCGATGGGCACGAGCAGGCGCCGGAGCGTCAGCACGGCGACGTCCGGGGCAGCCTCCGGGGCGCGGACGGTCAGGACGGGGCAGGAGGCGCGGCGCACCACCTCTTCGGCCACGCTGCCGAGCAGCAGGCGGCGGACGCCGCGCTGTCCGTGCGTACCCATCACCACCAGGTCTACGTCTTCGGCCTCGGCATAGTCCAGCAGGACGGCGGCGGGGGCCAGGCCGCGCAGCGAGGCCCACACGAGGGGCACGTCGCCGGCCTGGTAGGTCGTCACCAGCGTATGGAGGCGGCGCTGCTCCTCTTCGCGCTGCCGCGCTTCGAAGGCTTCCTCGTCCAGGACGGCCTTGAGCACGTCGCGGAGGTGGTGTTCGAAGAGGCTTGGCGCCACGTGCGCCACGTGCAGGGCCGCCCCGTAGCGCCGCGCCAGGTGCAGCGCGTGTACGAAGGCCGCGTCGGCGCAGGGCGAGAAGTCGGTCGGGTGGAAGATCTTTCGGATACGGAGCATGGCTCGTTCGGGTGTTCGCGCGTTCAGGTGTTTGCGTCCTGGAGCATCCATGCCCTGGGCGCTGCCACACCCGAACGCGTCAGGAGGGCGGGGCGTCGGCCTCGGCGGCTACGGCGGCCACGTCGCGCAGGAGCGACTTGCCGAAGCTCTTGAACGTGAAGACCGGGCAGGCGGCCAGGCGCACCACGTTTTCGGCGACGCTACCCATGAACAGGCGTTTGAGGCCGGTGCGTCCGTGCGTGGCCAGCACGATCATGTCTGCGTGGTGCTCCTCGGCAAAGTCGACGATGTCGCGGGCGGGGAAGCCGACGATCACGTGGGCGTCGAAGGGCACGTCGGCGCCCGGCGTCTCGGCCATCTCTTCCTTGAGCGCTTGCAGCACGCGCATGCGCACTTCGGGCACCGTCACCGAGACCGTCTCGATGCCGTAGACGCCCGGCAGCGCCACTTCGGTGATCACGTGCAGCAGGTCCAGGTGCGCCCCGTAGGCGGCGGCCAGCTCCCGGGCGTAGATGAGCGCCGTGCGGGAGGAGGTCGAGAAGTCCACCGGCGCCAGGATCCGGCGGATGGGTCGCTTGCCGCCCGCCTCGGCGGCCGCGCAGACGGTGAGCACCGGCCCCAGCGCCAGGCGGGCCACCTCTTCGGCGACGCTGCCGAGCAGCAGCCGGCCCAGTCCACGCCGTCCGTGCGTGCCCATCACGATCAGGTCGATGCCGCGCCGGTCGGCATAGTCGAGGATGCCGGCGGCTTCCGAGACGGCGGTTTCCTGGGCGTGCACCACGCGCACGTCGTCGGCCTGCTGCGTGAACGTCGCCGAGAGGTCTTCCTCGTCGAGGTAGTTCATCGGGTTGTCCGGGTCTTCGGCGCGGGGCACCACGACGTTGAGCACGTGCAGTTCGGCGTCGAAGCGGGCGGCCAGGTGGGCCGCCTGCGAGAAGGCGTGCTCGGCGCACTCGGAGAAGTCGGTCGGGAAGAGGATTTTCTTGATCTGCAGCATGGCGTATCCTCCGAGGGTTAGTGAAACAGGAACAGCGGCACGGTGCACTGTTCCAGCAGCGCGTGCGTGGTCGAGCCGAAGGCCATGCGGCGCATCGCCGAGGTGGCATGCGCCCCGGCCACGACGAGGTCGGCGCCGCACTGTGCGGTGTAGGCGGGCAGGCGCTCGCCCGGGGAGCCACCGTCGAGGCTGGTCTCGCGCACGTGGGCGAAGCCGTGCGCCCGCAGGAAGGCGTGCATGAGCCGCAGCAGCAACTCCGAGGCGCGGCGCGCGCGCCGGGTGCCCGTTGCGCGGACGTGGACCAGTTCGACGGCGAGGTCGGTGCCGAAGGGTTGCAACTGGGCAAATTTCTGGAGGGTACGCGCCGAGGCGTCGCTGCCGTCGTAGGTGGCCAGGACCTGCCGGACGGGGCGGTGCGGCGGGCCCACGACGAGCGTAGGCGCCGCGCCGCGCTTGACCACCTGCGCCAGCGTCCCGGTCTTCTGCTCCGGACGCCGGTAGAAGAAGTGCGGCTCTCGCCCGATCACGAGCAGGTCGTGGTATTTCATGTCTTCGATGATGCGCCGGTAGGCCACGCCGTCTTCGACGCGTTCGCCGTGGCGCACGCGGGCGCCTTCGAGCCGCTCGTGGAAGCGGTCGATCAGTTCGCGCGCCGTCGCCCGCGTCTTGTCGGTCACCTCGGCGCGGACCTTTTCGGCGTAGTACATCGCCCCGACGGCGCCGCCTACGCCTACCTCGGCGGCGATCTCCCTGGTGTCTACGACGGCCAGGCCGGAGACTTCTGCGTCGAACCGCCCGGCCAGTTCGACGGCGTACTCGATGGCGACCGGCGTGTCCGGGTCGGGGTCGAGGGCGACGAGGATGCGCTTGATCATGGCGAGCCTCCGCTGCGGTGGCAGCAAGGTGCGCCGGCAAGCGGGCTGCCCGAGGGCTGCTTGCGGCGTTCTGGCTCATCATACGCCGCCGCGCGGGCGTCGGCTGACAGGCGGCGCAGGCATCCGCTGTAGGGATTTACTGCGCCCGCCTGTGGGGAGATCCCCGGTACCGAAAACGTCGGAAGGGGCCGTCCGGTCGGTGCTCACCGTCCGGCCTGCGCCGGGGCCGGGTCCAGCGCCTCGTCCAGCCGCGCGTCGTAGGGATAGCCGTCGTCGCGGAAGTGCAGCGTGCCGCGCTCGTCCACCCAGGCGGTGAAGTAGAGCACGTAGAGCGGGATGGGGGTGGGCAGGGCGACGGCGGTTTCGACCCACCGGTCGATGACGGCGTTGAGCCGTTGCGCCGTCCAGGTGGTGTCGCCGCGCAGGGCGTAGACGGCCAGGTCGAGCGGATTTTCCAGGCGCAGGCAGCCGTGGCTGAAGGCGCAGCCGGTGCGCTGGAACAGGTAGCGCTGGTTGGTGTCGTGCAGGCCGACGCCGAACGGGTTGGTCAGCACGAACTTGATCCGCCCCAGCGTGTTGCCCGGGCCGGACGCCTGCCGGATCCGGTACGGGAAGCCTTGCGCCGAGACCTGCGCCCAGTCGATGCCGCCGGGATCGACGGCGCGGCTGCCCTCGAAGAGCGTCATGCTGTGCCGGGCCAGGTAGGCGGCATCGCGGCGGAGCGCCGGCAGGATCTCGCCCACGGCGATGCTGCGCGGGACGTTCCAGACGGGCGCCAGCACCACCTGCGTGAGCTGCGCGCTGAAGACGGGTGTAGGGTTCCTCGGCGTCCCCCGGATGATGCGCCGCTGCAAGACGACCTGCCTTTCCTCGACGACCTCCAGCCGGCAGGCGGCCAGGTTGACGAACACGTGGTGCGCGCCCAGGTCGTCGGGTAGCCAGCGCCAGCGCTCCAGGTTGCGTGCGAGGTGCCGGATGCGCGCTTCGACGGGGACGTTCAGCGCCTTGAGCGTGGCCCGGCCTACGCGCCCGTCGGCCTCCAGCCCGTGCCGCTGCTGGAAGGCCCGCACGGCGGCTTCGAGCGCCGCGTCGAAGTGGTCGGCGGTGTCGGTGGGGGCGGCCAGGTCGCCGGAGCGACGCAGCCGCAGGCGTAGCGCGCCGACGCGTTCGCCCCGGCTCCCCGTTTCGAGGGTCGGTCCTTCGGAGAGTGTGGGCCAGCCGCCCTCGTCGGCGAGGCGGCGATAGGCGGCGAGGGTCTGCCGGAGCCTCGCGTACGGCCGATGCCGGGGTCGCAGCCCGGCCAGGGCCGCTTCGACGCTGCCAGCGCGCAAGGCCGCGCCGAGCAGAGCGCCGAGGTCGGCTTCGCGTGCGGGCAGGCTCCATCCGTCGTGGAGGGCGCGCGGATCGGCGCGGCCCCGGAGCAGGTGGGCGCCGTAGGTCAGAAAAGCGTCGGTGAGCAGCACGTCGAGGCGGGCGACGGCTGCCGGGTTGGCGTCGCCGTCGGCCAGCAGCCGCGCGATCTCCTCGGCGTGGTAGGCCGCCGGGG
This sequence comes from Rhodothermales bacterium, assembly GCA_041565995.1. Classification (GTDB taxonomy): domain Bacteria; phylum Bacteroidota; class Rhodothermia; order Rhodothermales; family JBFGTT01; genus JBFGTT01. Next base: position 1,827 of record JBFGTT010000159.1, on the reverse strand, counting down.
GCAGCCCCTCGTCTGCCGAGGCCGCCAGCAGCCGCGCCAGGGCGTGGGCCTGCGGCGAAGGCCCGTCGGCGTATCGCCAGGCGGGCGCGAAGTCACGTTGCCGGTAGAAGGCGAGGAGGCCGGGCGTGGCGGATTGCTCCGCCTGCGCCTGCACCAGTAGCGTCACGGACAGCGGCTGCGCCCGTGCCGGCGGCGCGGCGGCCAACGACAGGCACAGGAGCACGCTGCAGAGCAGGCGCACGCTCCGGGCCGTCATCAATCCGGCGGCATGTAGGGATGGACGGCGGCACGCGCGTGGAAGTCCTCCCTGGCGGCGGCGAAGCGTCCGGCTTCGTCCAGGTCCAGCGCGAGGAGGATCTGCTTGGCGTGCACCGCCGCCGGCTCGCCCATCGTGACGACGGCGACTTCGACGGCTTCCACGATCTCCTCTCGCGTGACGCCGGCCTCCAGCGCGTTGTGCAGGTGATAGGCGATGCTGGTGTCGCAGCCGGTGACGACCGACGTGGCCAGGGCGATCAACTCTTTCGTTTTTCGGCCCAGCGCGTGTCCCTGCAAGGCCTGTTCGTGCACCAGGCTCAGCGCGTCGAGCACGCGCGTCGGCGCCTTCGGCAGCTCGGTCGCTTCCAAAGTCTTGTTTTCCATGACAGGTCCTCCGGTTGTACTTCGGTTCCGGATGTTCGGCAGCCGGACGGTTACTGCGTCGTGTAGCCGCCGTCGACGAGCAGCGCCTGCCCGGTGACGAACGAGGCGGCCTCCGAAGACAGCCACACGACGGCCTCGGCCACCTCCTCGGAGGTGCCCATCCGGCCTATCGGATGCAGGCTCGTGACGGCCTGCCGCATCGCCGGGTCGCTCGTGATGCCGGCGCGCTCGAGCATCGGCGTCTCGATGAAAGCCGGGCAGACGACGTTGACGCGCACGCCCAGCGCTGCGTATTCGAGCGCCGCCGCCTTTGTCAGCCCGACGACGCCGTGCTTGGCCGCCACGTAGGCCGGCGCGCTGGCGAACCCCACGGTGCCGAGGATCGAGGCCACGTTGACGACGGCCCCGCCCTGCACCAGGAGGGCCGGGATCTCGTGTTTCATGCACAGCCAGACGCCGCGCAGGTTGACGTCCATGACGCGGTCCCAGTCGGCTTCGGTATAGTCGGCCGTGGCCGCGCGCGCGCCTTCGATGCCGGCGTTGTTGCAGGCGCAGTCGAGCCGCCCGAAGCGCTCTACCGTCGCCTCGACCATACGCTGGACGGCTTCGGGGACGGATACGTCTACGGCCAGCGCCAGCGCCTGGCCGCCGGCTTCGCCGATGCGGCGGGCCGTCTCCCGTGCGCCGGCCTCGTCCACGTCGACGACGGCCACCTGCGCGCCTTCGCGGGCGAAGGCGAGCGCCACGGCCCGGCCTATGCCGGATCCGGCGCCTGTCACCAGGGCTACTTTACCTTGCAGGGTTGCGTCCATCGGGATCCTCCTGCGAGGGAAAGGCCGGCCCGGCGAGAGCCGGCCCCTCCGTCACACCGCTAGGCGATCTTGATCTGTTTGGGCTTCTTCACCTCCGCTTTCGGAATGGTGATCGTCAGCACGCCCTGGTCGAAGGCGGCCTCGATCTTGTCTTCCTTGACGGTGTGGGGCAGCGTGAAGGCGCGGAAGAAGCTCCCGTAGGAGCGTTCCATGCGGACTAAGTTCTGCTGCTCCTCTTTCTCCTCCGTCTTGCGCTCGCCGCTGACGGTGAGCTGTCCGTCCTGGAAGCTGACCTTGACGTCCTCTTTGTTGACGCCCGGCAGGTCCATCTTGACGACGAACGCCTTGTCGGTCTCGGTCACGTCCATCGTCG
>JBFGTT010000158.1:0-7291 GCA_041565995.1 Rhodothermales bacterium | reverse complement strand
GCGGCGGGAGAGCCGCTGTATCAGGACGTTGTGACGGCCGTCACTGAGGGGATGACGACTGGCGCGGCGCCCTTTGCGGCTCTCCCTCGCGTCGTGGGGGGGCGCTACGGCCTCTCCTCGAAGGAGTTCACCCCGGCGATGGTCAAGGGGATCTTCGACGAGATGGCGCAAGAGCACCCCCGCAACCACTTCACCGTCGGCATCCTCGACGACGTGACGCACACCAGCCTGGCCTGGGATCCCACGTTCGACATCGAGCCGGACGAGGTCAAGCGCGCCGTCTTCTGGGGCCTCGGCTCCGACGGCACCGTCGGCGCCAACAAGAACACCATCAAGATCATCGGCGAGGAGACCGACGCCTACGCGCAGGGTTACTTCGTCTACGACTCGCGCAAGGCCGGCGCGCGGACGATCTCGCACCTGCGCTTCGGCCCCCGGCCCATCCGCAGCACGTACCTCATCCAGCGGGCCGACTTCGTGGCCGTCCACCAGTTCGGCTTCCTGGATCGCTACGACACGCTGGCCGTGGCGCGCGAGGGCGCCGTGTTCTTGCTCAACAGCCCCTACGGCCCCGGCGAAGTCTGGGACCGCCTGCCGCGCCCGGTGCAGGAGCAGATCATCGACAAAAAGCTCCGGTTCTACGTCATCGACGCCTATGCCGTCGCGCGGGAGAACCGCCTGGGGGTGCGCATCAACACCATCATGCAGACCTGCTTCTTCGCCCTCAGCGGCGTGCTGCCGCGCGAAGAAGCCATCGGTCGCATCAAGGAGGCCATCGGGAAGACCTACGGCAAGCGCGGCGAGGCGGTGGTGCGCATGAACGAGGCCGCCGTGGACGCGGCCCTCTCGCACCTGCACGAAGTAGCCGTCCCCGCAGAAGCCGACGGGATGATCGAGCTGCCGCTGACGGTGCCCGCCGAGGCGCCGGCGTTCGTGCAGGACGTGACGGCCCGTATCATCGCCGGGCAGGGCGACCTGCTGCCCGTCAGCGCGCTGCCCGAAGACGGCACCTACCCCTGCGGCACCACGCGCTGGGAGAAGCGCAACCTGGCCCAGGAGGTGCCGGTGTGGGAGACGGATATCTGCATCCAGTGCGGCAAGTGCGTGATGGTCTGCCCGCACGCGGTCATCCGTGCCAGCGTGGTGGGCGAGGCCGACCTGGCCGGCGCCCCGGAAGCCTTCAAGACGGCCCCGGCGCGCTGGCGCGAGTTCCCGGACCGGCACTACACGTTGCAGGTGGCCGTCGAGGACTGCACCGGCTGCAAGCTGTGCGTGGAGGTCTGCCCGGCCAAGGACAAGCGGCAGGCCAGCCGCAAGGCGCTCAACATGCGCCCGCAGCGCCCGCTCCTGGAGCAGGAAAAGCAGAACTGGGATTTCTTCCTGACCCTGCCGGACGTGAAGCGCAACGGCGGCGACGACGGGCTGAAGTTCACCAAGTCGAAGGACGTGCAACTCCTGGAGCCGCTCTTCGAGTTCTCCGGCGCCTGCGCCGGCTGCGGCGAGACGCCCTACCTGAGCCTGATGACCCGCCTCTTCGGCGACCGCGCGCTGGTAGCCAACGCCACGGGCTGTTCGAGCATCTTCGGCGGCAACCTGCCCACGACGCCCTGGACCTGCAACGACGAAGGACGCGGCCCGGCCTGGAGCAACTCGCTCTTCGAGGACAACGCCGAGTTCGGCCTGGGCATGCGCCTGGCGCTCGACAAGCAGGCCGCCTACACCCGCGAACTCGTCGAACGCCTCCGCGGCGTCCTCGGCGACGACCTGGCCGACGCGCTGCGCGAGGCCGACGCCGCCACGCCGGCGGGCATCGAGGCGCAGCGCGAGCGGGTGGCGACGCTCAAGGAAAAGCTCGAAGGCCGCGACGAACCGGCGGCGCGCGACCTGCTGAGCCTGGCCGGCGCGCTCGTGCCGAAGAGCGTCTGGATCGTCGGCGGCGACGGCTGGGCCTACGACATCGGCTACGGCGGCCTCGACCACGTGCTCGCCAGCGGCAAGAACGTCAACGTGCTCGTGCTCGACACCGAAGTCTATTCGAACACCGGCGGGCAGGCTTCGAAGGCGACGGCCCTCGGCGCGGTGGCCAAGTTCGCCGCCGGCGGCAAGAAGACGCCCAAGAAAGACCTGGGCCTGCTGGCGATGGGCTACGGCTACGTCTACGTGGCGCAGGTAGCCATGGGCGCCGACGACAACCAGAGCATCAAGGCCTTCGAAGAGGCCGAGGCGTACGACGGCCCGTCGCTGATCATCGCCTACAGCCACTGCATCGCCCACGGCATCGACATGGCCAAAGGCATGGCGCAGCAGGACCTGGCGACGCGGTCGGGCTACTGGCCGCTCTACCGCTACGACCCGCGCCGCGCCGCCGAGGGCAAGAACCCGTTGCAGCTCGACTCGAAGGCGCCGACGGTCTCCTTCAAGGACTACGCCTACAACGAGGCCCGCTACCGGATGCTGACGCAGACCGACCCGGAGGCGGCGGCGCGCTTTCTGAAGGCCGCGCAGCAAAACGTGCTCGATCACTGGAAGAAATACGAGCAACTGGCCCGGATGAACGGCGAGACGCCGGAGGCCAAAGCCAGGCCCGCGCCGCCCGGCAGCCGCAACGGGCCGCCGAAGACGCCGCCCGGCACGAAGCCCGGCACGAAGCCCGTCGCCGCCGGGAAGCTACCGCCTGGTTTTGACTGATGGGTGGGAGGTTGGGCGTGTGGGGGTGTGGGAGGGCCTACGTCAATAAAAAACCGCAAATGCGAGCACCGCGATGGACCTGACGACGACCTACCTGGGGATGCGCCTGAAGAACCCCCTCGTCCCCTCCGCCTCGCCGCTGTCGGAGCAGCTCGACACGATCCGGCAGATGGAAGACGCCGGGGCGGCGGCGGTGGTGATGCACTCGCTCTTCGAGGAGCAACTCACCCGCGAGAGCCACCGGCTGGATCACTACCTCGATTACGGCAGCGAGAGCTTCGCCGAGGCGCTCAGCTACTTCCCCGACGCCGCGGCCTACCACGTCGGCCCCGAACAATACCTGGAGAAGATCCGCCGGGCGAAGGAGGCCGTGGGCGTCCCCATCATCGGCAGCCTCAACGGCATCTCGACGGGCGGATGGACGCGCTACGCGAAATGGATCGAAGAGGCCGGCGCCGACGCGCTCGAACTCAACATCTACTACATCCCGACGGATCCCCGGCTGACCGGCGCCGAGGTGGAGGGGCGCTACCTGGAGGTGGTGCGCGCCGTCCGGCAGCACGTCACGATCCCGCTGGCCGTCAAGCTCGGCCCGTATTTCAGCGCGATGGCCAACATGGCGCAGCGCCTGGCCGACGCCGGCGCCGACGCCCTGGTGCTCTTCAACCGCTTCTACCAGCCGGACTTCGACCTCGACGCGCTGGAGGTGACGCCGGGGCTGGTCCTGAGCAATTCTTACGAGATGCGCCTGCCGCTGCGGTGGGTGGCCCTGCTCTACGGGCGCGTGGCCGTGGACCTGGCCGTCACCAGCGGCGTGCACACCCACGAGGACGTGCTCAAAGCCCTCATGGCCGGCGCCAACGTCACGATGATGGCCTCCGAACTGCTGCGCCACGGCATCGACCGCCTCTGGGCCGTCCTCGAAGACCTGCGCACGTGGATGGAGGAGCACCAGTACGAGTCGGTCGAGCAGATGCGCGGCAGCATGAGCCAGCAGCACGTCACCGAGCCGACGGCCTTCGAGCGCGCCAACTACATGAAAGTCCTCCAATCCTGGCGGCCCGACCCGGCGGGGCACCTGCTGTATTGACGCGACTTGCTTTCCTTCCATTCAGGAAGCATTCATAGCGGCAAGCGTACACCGGAACGCAGGTGTCGGCAGGGCGTGTTATCTGAACGATGTCCGTATTCACAATGAACGGGCCGCGAAACCTTCCCAGATGTAGCGTATGTACGACAATTCTCAGGTCGATTTCGCGATCTCCTATGCAGGGGAGGACGCCGCAGTTGCCAAGAGCGTAGCTGCTGGTCTCCGCGAGAAGCGGTTTAGGGTTTTCCTTGCCTACGAGCAACGCCATGCACTCGTTGGCGAAGACGGCGAGGCTTTCTTCGAAGATTTATTCACAAAAGCACGACAGGTCGTCGTGCTCGTCTCGCGGCACTACAGGAAAAAGGAGTGGACCCGCTTTGAGTGGGATATTATTAGCAAGCGACAACGGGCTAACAGATTTATACCCGTCCGCCTTGATAACACCCGCCTGAAGGGATTGTCCTCCAACGTCTTCTACATTGAATGGACCGGCAAGAACATCCAAGAGATCGTCGACGCATGCGCAACCAGGCTCCTCCTGTACGAGAATTCAGCCGGCATTGGTAGAGAGGGGTTCTATGAGGAGATTCTCCGAGAGATACGAGCTGGCAGCCGTGGAGCCCTTGCCAAAGCGTATCAACTCGTAAAGGACAAACGCAAACGCACCCCGCTCGATGACGCAGCCATGCCGCCTGGCGAATGGCAACCGTGCTACACGATTGTCGAAGCCAAGTGGAACAACTTCGGTGTTGTTAGCAGGCGAGCTATGAAAGTGAGGCTTCCGTACGGCCTGACCAAGGACGAAGTGATCTTCAACCTCAAGCACTGTTGCGTTATGGAGTTCAACGCTTGGAAGCCTGACGCGGTATCTGTTTGTGGGTATACGGAGGAAGCCCCGCTCAACGGCTCTGCCGACATTGCTGTTGTCGAGTTCGCCCCCTTTGGAGACTGGGGTAGGGCAGAGGAAGGGGTTGCACACAATATCCCAACATCCGAGTTCGACTTCCGCGTCATCGAAATGAGCGGCTATCCCTACGAGTACGCAGGTTCCTGGAAGGATATGCCCGAAGCGGTGTATCAGGACTTCATTAACGAGGTAGCCCAACGCAGAAGCCAGGCATTTTCAAGGAGGCAAGATCGTGAAACCGACCCTCGTTGACACGGATATCCTCTCAATGTACTTCCGGGGCAACGAGCAAGTTGTAGAAAACGTCGAGCAATACATCGCGGAATTCGGGAAGGTTAGTCTGAGTATCATCACCTACTACGAAGTCGTCAGCGGTTTATCGTTCAGAGATGCCAAAAAACAGCTTGCTTCCTTTCTCGCGTTTGCCGAGAAACACACGGTATTGCTATTAACCGAGGAGGCGGCCACCATGGCTGCCAATCTCTACGCAGCATTGCGCAAGCAGGGTCAACCGATTGACGACATAGATCTACTGATTGCGGGTATTGCACTCTTCAACGGCCTGGTACTCTCCACGAACAACGAGAAGCATTTCGAACGGATTGAGGCCCTGGAGGTAGTGAACTGGAGCAAGGACACAGAAGTTGGTAGATAACCCAGGCGCAATGCTGGATGGCGTGTCATTCGATGCAAGCCTACCGAGACGATCTCGCCTACATCCACGACGTCGGCTTCGGTAGCTTTGCCCGCAACGCCGCGCCGGGGCTGCTGGAGATCCTGCGCCGGGGCGGCGTCACGGAAGGGCTGGTGGTGGACCTGGGTTGCGGCAGCGGCCGCTGGGCGCGCGCCCTGGCCGACACCGGCTACGACGTGCTGGGCATCGACCTCTCTCCGGCCATGATCGAGATGGCCCGCGAGCGCGTGCCGGAGGGCGCCTTCCGCGCTGCCTCGTTTCTGAAGGCCCGGCTGCCCCGGTGCGTCGCCGTCACGTCCCTCGGCGAGTGTTTCAACTACCTGTTCGACCCGCGCAACGGCCTCGGCGCGCTCGGACGGCTCTTCCGGCGCGTCCACGCCGCGCTGCCCGAAGGCGGCCTCTTGGTCTTCGACGTGGCCGAACCCGGACGCGGCCAAGGCCCCCGCCAGCGGCACTTCCAGGGCGACGACTGGGCCGTCCTGGTCGAGTACGAGGAGGACGCGGCGGCCCGGCGGCTGACGCGGCGGCTTACGACGTTCCGCAAGGCCGGCGGCGGCTACCGGCGCGACGAGGAGATCCACCGGTTGCAGTTGTACCGCCGGTCGGAGGTGGCCGGGGCGCTCCGCCAGGCGGGGTTCCGCGTGCGCGCGCTACGGGGTTACGGAGCGCAGCCGTTCTACCGGGGGCAGGCGGGCTTCCTGGCCCGAAAAGCCCGGTAACGGAGATACGTTCACCCGTGCCTCTGTCGACGTGGACGTAGACTTCGTCGCTCTTGGGCCGCTTATTGACACCGCAAGGCAGAGATCAGAGCGCGATGTCGGTCGATCTACGCGTAACCGATTCGGACGGCAGTCTGGTATTGAAGCCTCCCATTCGAGAAGCCGCCTCGAAACTCGATCACTTCGAGCCATTCGAGCGTCTTGCCGGCAAGCGCCTCGCGCGCTGCCTCTACGGCCGCTGCTATCGCGGCATCGTAGGATTCATAAGACTGTCCCCAGAACACGCTCATCTGGCCACCTGAGCTTGATTCGATTTTCATTCCGTCCTCTTTTGATGGTGCTGATGAGGTAGGCGCCTTGCTCTACAGGCCCTACGCATGGATGCTCAAAATGTCGTGATTGCTACGAACAATTTCAACTGAGACGGGAACTGATTCAAGCGTGGTACCGCGCACCGTGTGGGGGACGGGGAGAGGATAGAAGATGGAGGATAGCAGGCGTTGCCGGGCGACCTTCCCTCTTCGATGCGCGAAACGCCTCATTCGAGCACGACGGTGGCGTAGACGGGCAGGTGGTCGGAGCCTTTGAGGGCGGCGGTGCTCTTGTGGGCGCGCACGTCCGTGACCTGCGCGCCGCGCGCGTAGACGCGGTCGAGGGCCAGCACGGGGCGAGCCACGGGGAAGCTCGGCGGCCAGTTGCGGTTGTCGTGCAACTCCAGAAATTCACGGTCGAGCTTGCGCGTGGCGGGGCAGCGTCGCCAGGCGTTCATGTCGCCCAGCAGCACCACCGAGCCTTGCAGGCCGGGATGGCCGAGCAGGGTACGGACCTGCCGCGTGCGTATGCGGTCGACGATGGCCAGATGCGTCGCCACGACGGCCAGGGCGTGTCCGTTGCCGTTGCCGAGGAACTGCGCCGCGATGGCCGCGCGCGGTTCGAGCCGTCCGAAGCTCAGGTCGATGGAGGCGACTTCTTGCATGGGCCAGCGCGAGAGGATGGCGTTGCCGAGCACGCCCCGGCGGTGCGGGCGCGTCGGCGAGAAGGCGAAGTGGAGTTGGAGGTCGTCGGCCAGGCGCGCGAGCGGGTCGTCGCCGGAGGCGGGGCGCAGCACTTCCTGCAGGGCGATGACGTCGGCGTCGAGTTCGGCGATGACGGCGGTGGCCAGGTCGGGGCGCCACCCGCGTCCGCCTTTGACG
>JBFGTT010000157.1:0-7315 GCA_041565995.1 Rhodothermales bacterium | reverse complement strand
TTCTTGAAGCCTAATCGGATAAGCGCCGCGAGAGTACCCCCGCCGCGCAGAATTTGTTATACTTGACCCGGTTCTCTATTGCTTGCTGTAACGACGAACGTCACGAATGTATGCACGGCTCAGTAGAGCGCGACCTCGATCCCCAGGTTGCGCGTGCGTGCTGCCGCCGCCACGTAGCCGGCGGCGGCCAGGTCCTGCACGGCGTTGCCCACCGACTTGAACAGCGTCACCTCTTCGTCGGACGTGCGGCCCGCTTTGCGCCCGGTCACGATCTCGCCCAGTTCGGCGTAGACGTGCGCCGCGTCGATCAAGCCTTGCTGTAAGGGCTGGATCAGGTCGCCGGCTTCGGCCAGGCAGGCGGGGCGGTGGTCTACCACCACTTTGGCCGCCTGCACCGTCTCCGGGGGGATTTCCGCCATGTCGGGCCGGTAGGAGCCGACGCCGTTGACGTGCGCGCCGGGCTTGAGGTGCCGGTGGGCGAAGACCGGCACGAGCGACGTGGTGGCGGTGCAGACGACGTCGGCCTCGCGCAGTGTTTCGGGCGAGGGAGCCGCCTGCACGTCGAGGTCCAGGCGCGCGCGCATCTCACCGGCGAAGGCCGCCGCGCTTTCGGGCCGCCGGCTGAAGACCCAGGCGCGGCGGATGCGGCGGACGGCGCAGACGGCTTCGAGTTGTGTCCGGGCCTGCGCGCCGGCGCCGAAGACGGCGGCGACGTGGGCGTCGGGACGGGCCAGCAGGTCGGTGGCCAGGCCGGCGCCGGCGCCGGTGCGCAGGGCCGTCAGGTACTCCCCGTCCATGAGCGCCAGGGGCCGTCCGTCGGCGGCGTCGAGCACCATCACCAGGGCGTGGACGAGCGGCAGCCCGCGCTGCGGGTTGTGCGCGTGGACGGTCACCACTTTCAGCCCGACGTGTTGCTTTTCAGGAAGATAGGCCGGCATGAAGAGCGCCCGTCCGTCGTGTTCGGGCAGGGCCAGCGTGGTCCGCACCGGCACGTCGGCCCGGCCTTCGGAGAGGTCTGCGAAGGCGTCGCGCATCAGCGCGATGGCCTGCTCCATGTCCAGCGCCTGCCGGACGTCCTCTTTCGAAAGAAATCTGAAAGCGTGCTGTGGCATAGGCTGCTACGTGCTTCGGGTGCCTGGTTCCTGGTGCTTCGTCCTGGCCGGATAGCGCACACACGACCTCAAGAACGACCAGAGAACGAAGCACCAGGCACGAAGGACTACCGCAGGAGGAATCCGTGGCGGAGCGGGTCGTCGGGGTCGAGGACGAAGGTGTGGCGGCCCGTGATGAAGGCGCGGCCCTCCACCTCCGGAATGACCGCCGGGTACGGCCCGAAGGTGGTGGTTTCCTTCACCGATACGGTAAAGCGGCTGCCGAGGATGCTCTCGACGACGAAGGGTTGGCCGAGGCCGATCTCGCCGCGCGCGTGGTGGAGGGCGGCGCGGCCGCTGACGCCGGTGCCGGTGGGGCTGCGATCCACCTCGCCTTCGGCAAAGACGCACACGTTGCGGCTGTGCGCCCCCTCCCCGTGCGCCGGCCCGACGAAGATGGTGCCGTAGAGAAAGTTCAGGTCCGCCTCGAACGGATGCGCGACGGGGCGGCTGCGCATCAGCGCCCGCTTGACGGCCATGCCTTTTTCGATGAGGGCGCGGAGGTCTTCCGGCGTGCAGGTCAGGCCCACGTCGGCGGCGCGGACGTAGGCGTAGAAGGCCCCGCCGAAGGCCAGGTCGTAGCGCACCGTGCCCAGCCCCGGCACCTCGACGGTTTCGTCGAGCGCTACGACGAACGACGGGACGTTGCGAAAGGAGACGCTACGGACGGCGCCGTCGTCGATGCGGGCGGAGGCCGTCACCAGGCCCGCCGGCGTGTCGATCCGAACGCGCGTTTCGGGGGCGTGCATCGGCAGCAGGCCCGCCTCCAGCGCCACCTTGACGACGGCGATGACGCCGTGACCGCACATGGTGCTGTAGCCCTCGTTGTGCAGGAAGAGCACGCCGAAGTCGGCCTCCGGGGATACGGGGGGCGTCAGCAGGCAGCCGTACATGTCGGCGTGTCCGCGCGGCTCCCACATCAGGGCCGTCCGCAGGTGGTCGAGGTGGGCCTTCGCGTAGCGCCGCCGCGCCAGGATCGTCGCGCCCGGCAGGTCGGGATAGCCGCCGACGATCACGCGCAGCGGCTCGCCCTCGGTGTGGGCGTCGATGGCGGTGAGGGTCGTCCAGTCTTCGGGCGGCGTCCAGGCGCGCAGGGCGCTCTCGTGGTCCGGCAACGCTTCGGGCAGGGAGGTGAGCGATGGAGGCGACGTTTCGAGGCTGATTATTACGACATTTCCGCTTCCGTCGCAAGCCGGGCGCGCCCGCGCAGGGCATTTCTGCATCCCGCGCCGAACCCTGGAGTGGGTCGCTACGTACTCTTTGAAAACGCCCGTTGCGTGCCTCCGCAGGCTTCCCGGCGACGATCAACCGCCACGCGCAAATTTTTTTGCCGGCGGTGGGTACGTTGGGTCGTTTTTGTGTCTAGTAGCAGTACAGGCCGTACCATACATCCAAACGGTGGGGGTAAACAATGATGCAGCAAACCTATCTCTCGCAGATTGAAGAGGACGAGCGTGCCCTGAAGGAGGAAGCGCGGGCCGTTTCGGAGCAGGAGTACCTGAAGCTCGTAGCGCACCACCTGCACCTGATCGCGCGGTCGAAGCAGGGGCGCAGGGCTACGCGCACGAAGCAGCGGCGGTTCGCGCATTCGTAGCCTGCGGGGCAGGTAACGGAACCATCGGCGCGCGCCGTATATTCAGGGAGGAGCAATCCGTCCCGTCAACCGACGTGCGCTCATGCTGCGGCATCGCCCGACGTACGTACCGGCCCGGCTGCTGGCGTGCCTGCTGGCGCTGGCGCTGGGCGGCCAACCCTTCGCCTGCCACGGTCCGCCTGCCGCCGAGACCGCCCCGGCGCCCGCCCGGATCGCCCCGGCGGATTCGGCCTTTGCGCGCCTGGTGGCTCGCCTCTCCGAGCCGGGCGGCTACTTCGACACCGACAACCTGATCTCCAACGAGCGCTCCTACCTGCACGTGCTCGGCGCGCTGCACGAGCACGGCGTCGAGGGCGGCGCGTACCTGGGCGTCGGGCCGGACCAGAACTTCGCCTACATCGCCCGGATCCGCCCGCGCATCGCCTTCATCGTCGACATCCGGCGCGACAACCTGCTCCAGCACGTCCTCTTCAAGGCCCTCTTTGCCCGCGCCCGCAACCGCCTCGAGTACCTCTGCCTGCTCCTTGGCAAACCCACGCCGGACGACCTCGACGCCTGGCAGGACCGCCCCGTCGAAGCGCTCGCGGCCTACCTCGACGCCACGCCGAGGCGCGCCGCCGACGCCGCCCGCGCGGCGGTGCAGGAGGCCACCCGGAGCGCCGGCCTGCCCCTCTCGGCCGCCGACCTCGCCGCCATCGACCGCATCCACCGCCGTTTCATCGAGGAGGGCCTCGACCTGCGCTTCTCCAGCCACGGACGCACGCCCAACGCCTACTATCCCACCTTCCGCCAGCTCCTGCTCGAAACCGACCTCGCGGGCCGCCCCGGCAGCTTCCTGGCCCACGAAGACGCCTTCCGATTCGTACAGCAGATGCAGGCGCGCGACCTCATCGTGCCGGTCGTGGGGGACCTGGCAGGCGCGCACGCGCTGGCGGCGATCGGGCGCTACCTGGCCGAGCGCGGCGAGCACGTCTCGGCCTTTTACACCTCCAACATCGAGTTTTACCTGATGCGTCAGGGCCGCTTCGCCCGCTTCGTCGAGAACCTCAGGACGCTCCCCATCGACGGGCGCAGCGTGATCGTCCGCAGCTATTTCAACCGCTGGAGTGCCGACCATCCGCAGACGCAGCCCGGCTACGCCAGCACGCAACTGCTCCAGACCGTCGAGAGCCTGCTCGAAGAATACGAGCGCGGCGGCTACCGCAGCTACCGGGACCTGATCCACAAACACCTCATCGAGGTGCATTGACGCCGCGCTTTCGCCTTGCGACTTTGCCCGGCCTTGCCGTTTATATACACCGGGCAGGATGGGGGGCACGTGAAACGTAAGGGTGCCAGCCGAAACCGTTTCTGACGGCACCCTTACGTTTTACGCCCTTACGTTTTACGCCGTCAGGAACCCAACCCGCCCGGTCCCCCACCCTCTTCACCCACCCGCTGCGAGGCTGCGCCATGATGCGTCGATCCCTGTTTTTCGTGCTGCTGCTGCTGCCGGCGTCCGTCCCGGCCACGGCCCAGGAACCCCTGTCCGACACGCTGCTCACCGTCGCGCACTACCTGGACTTCGAGCGCGTGGCCGACCCGCGCCTCTCGCCCGACGGCGCGCAGATCGTCTACACGCGCAGCCACGTCAACCGGATGGAGGACCGCTGGGATTCGGAACTCTGGGCGATGAACGCCGACGGCTCGAAGCACCGCTTCTTGACGAAGGGATCGAACCCGCAGTGGTCGCCCGACGGCACGCGGCTGGCGTACCTGGCCGAGGGCGACCCCGAAGGCACGCAGCTCTTCGTCCGCTGGATGGACGCCGAGGGCGCCACGTCGCAGATCACCCGCGTGACCGAGCGGCCCCGGAGCTTCCGCTGGGCGCCCGACGGACGCACGCTCGCCTTCCTGATGCACGTGCCCGAGCAGGAGACCTGGAACGTCAGCCTGCCCAAGCCGCCCGAGGGCGCCTCGTGGACCAAGCCGCCCCGCCTGATCACCCGTATGCACTACCGCCGCGACCGGCAGGGCTTCACCGAGGAGGGCACCGCGCACCTGTTCACCGTCCCCGCCGACGGCGGCACGCCCCGCCAGGTCACCCGAGGCCGGGGCACCCTCGGCACGACGTTCGACTGGACGCCCGACGGGCGGCGCCTCGTCTTCAGCGGCCTGCTGGCCGACGCCGCCGACGAACGCTACCGCGAGTCCTACGTCTACGCCGCCGACGTCGAGACCGGAACGATCCGGCAGATCACCGCGCAGAAGGGCCTCTGGAGCGGTCCGGCGGTCTCGCCCGACGGGCGGCACGTGGCCTTCACCGGCTTCCCCTTCACCACGCAAAGCTACCACGCCGCCGACCTCTACGTGGCCGGCCTCGACGGGCAAAACCTGCGCAAGATCTCCGGCGACCTCGACCGCGACGCCCGTGAACTTTTCTGGGCTGCCGACAGCCGGGGCGTCTTCTTCACCGCCGGGGATCGCGGCACGCAGAACGTGCATTTTGCCGCGCTCGACGGCGCCGTGCGCGCCGTGACCGAGGGCACGCACATGCTCTCGCTCGACGCCGTCGCGGCCGGCGGCACGGCGGCGGGCACCCTGACGTCTTACCACCGGCCCGGCGACGTGGTGCGCATCGACCTGGCGCGCGGGCGGATCACGCAGCTCACGCGCGTCAACGACGACGTGCTGGCCGGCAAGCGCCTCGGCGCCGTCGAGGAGATCTGGTACACGTCCACCGACAACACGCCCGTGCAGGGATGGATCGTCAAGCCGCCCGACTTCGACCCGGCGCGGCAGTATCCGTTGATCCTGCACATCCACGGCGGGCCGCACGCGATGTACAACGTGGGCTTCAGCTATGCCTACCAGAACTACGCCGCCAACGGCTTCGTGGTGCTCTACACCAACCCGCGCGGCTCCACCGGCTACGGCACCGCCTTCGGCAACGCCATCGACGACGCCTATCCCAGCGTCGATCACGAGGACCTGATGACGGGCGTCGACTCGGTGCTGGCGCGCGGATACGTCGCCCCGGACCGGCTCTACGTCACCGGATGCAGCGGCGGCGGCGTGCTTTCGAGCTGGGCCATCGGCCAGACCGACCGCTTTGCGGCGGCGGCGGTGCGCTGCCCCGTCACCAACTGGATCAGCTTCGCCGGCACCACCGACATCGTGCAGTGGGCCTATCACCGCTTCGACGGCTACTTCTGGGACAACCCTGCCAGGTGGCTCGAACACTCGCCGCTGATGCACGTGGGCAAGGTCAAGACGCCCGTGCTGTTGATGACCGGCGAGCTGGACCTGCGCACGCCCATGGCGCAGACCGAAGAGTACTACGCCGCGCTCAAGATCCTCGGCGTGCCGGCGGTGCTGTTGCGCTTCAACGACGAGTACCACGGCACGGGTCGCAAGCCGTCCAACTTCATGCGCACGCAGCTCTACATCATGGACTGGTTCAACAAGTATCCCGAGAAGCCCGGCGAGGTGACGATGCGCCGGGAGTGAGGGGGTGTGGGAGGTTGGGAGGATAGCGGGTGCGGCCGGCTTCAGGGGGCGGCGCCGTCGCGGAGGCTGCGCACGAGGGCTTTGAGGCCGGGCGGCTCCAGGAGGCGTTCGGCTTCCTCGACCCGCACCCAGCGCCGCTTTCGGATCGACGCTTCGGGCCAGCGATCCAGCACCTCGCGCACCTCCAGCAGAAACACCTGCACGGTGCACGTGCCGCCCCACTTCGGGTAGGTGTAGACGCCCAGGGGTCGCTTCGAGAGCTTGCCCCGGACGCCCGCCTCTTCCAGCGCCTCTTTCTCGGCGGATCGGCGGGCCGAAAGCCCCGGCTCGACGATGCCTTTGGGCACGATCCAGCCTTTGCCCCGCGCCGTGGTGACCAGCAGGATCTTCAACCGATCGCCCTTCTTGCGAAAAGGGATGACGCCGGACTGATCGTAGAAGTAGCGGGGCTTGCCGTCGCCCGATTTTTTCACAAGGCTACCGGATGTCGAGGAGTGCGGCGGGGGTTCAGGCGGCGGGCGAGGCCAGCGCCCCCAGGGCCGCCTCCACCGACGGATACTGCCCGAAGACCTTGTCGAGCTTGGTCATCTCGACGACCATCTTGACCGCGCCGGAGACGCCGACGAAGAGCATCTGGCCGTCCTGAGGAGAGATCTGCCGGTAGACGGAAAAGACCGCCCCCAGGGCCGTCGAGTCGAGGATGCCCGTGCCGGAGAAGTCGAGGATGAAGTGCTGCACGCCGGCTTTGACGCGCTCCGAGCAGACGGCCTTGAAGGTGGGCGCGTTGCGGAAATCCAGGTGCTTGCCGATGCGGACGATGACCGCGTCCGGCTGGCTCGTTGGCTCTATCTTGAGGCTCATAACGTCGAGGCGGTGAGGTGGAACGATCCTGCCGGAGGGCCTCTCAAGATAGCAAGAGACACGCCGGTCCACAACATATCGCTTGCGAACCTATTGTGGAATGCTGTGGGGCCGGTAATACGGAATCTGGATGATTCGTTGTACCTCGTAAAAAGGATGGGGGTGTGGGAGGATGGGCGTGGGGGGGCTTTTTTTCCCCCATACTCCCACCCCCCCATAC
>JBFGTT010000156.1:0-7353 GCA_041565995.1 Rhodothermales bacterium | reverse complement strand
GGCGAGGTGCGCCTGGTCCTCCGGGCTCCAGCTCTCGACCTGCCGGCGCGCGCCGACGGCCTGCCCCCACTTGCGGGCGATCTCGACCTGCTGCTCGGCAATCTGGCGGTAGCTGCGGCACGTCTCGGCGATCTCGCCCAGGTAGCGCTGGCGCTTCGGCGGGATGATGGCGAAGCTGCCGGGGTCGATCTCCGGCAGGGCGTCGGCGCGGTAGATGCGCGAGGCGCGTCCGAAGCCGAAGTGTTCGTTGAGATGATGGAGCAGGGCCAGGTAGAGGCGCGAGACGCCGGGGTCGTTGAAGTGCGAGGCCATCGTCGGGAAGACGGGCATCGCCTCGGGGGGCCGGTCGAAGGCGCCCCGGTTGCGCTGGACCTGCTTGCGCACGTCGCGCAGGGCGTCGGCGCTGCCGCGTTTTTCGAACTTGTTGAGCGCCACGAAGTCGGCGGCGTCGAGCATGCCGATCTTTTCGAGTTGGGTGGGCGCGCCGAAGTCGTGCGTCATCACGTAGAGCGAGACGTCGACGAGGTCGGTCACTTCGGTGTCGCTCTGGCCGATGCCGGCGGTTTCGAGCAGGACGAGGTCGAAGCCGGCGGCGCGGCACACGTCGATGGCCTCGCGGAGGGCCTGCGAGGTGGCGCGGTGCGCCTGCCGCGTGGCGAAGCTGCGCATGTAGACGCGCGCGGTGCGTTCGCCGTAGATGGCGTTCATGCGGATGCGGTCGCCCAGGAGCGCCCCGCCCGTGCGCCGCCGCGTCGGGTCGACCGAGAGGATGGCCACGTGCAGGTCGGGGAAATCGTTCAAAAAGCGGCGCACCAGTTCGTCGGTGATCGTCGATTTGCCGGCCCCGCCGGTGCCGGTGATGCCTATGATGGCGGATTGCGGATGGCGGATCGCGGATTGGTTGAGCGGCATCGGGGCGGCGCTGCCGTCGCCGCCGTTGGCCGGGGCTTGCTTTTCAGATGGTTCGACACCGGCGCCGACGGGTACCGCCTCCCTTTTGTTTTCCACGCGCGAGAGCGTCCTGGCTACGACGCGAGGATCCAGATCAGGTACTACCTCCGCCGGCGGCACCTCGCGCTCGGCAACCGAGAAGTCGCACGCGCGGAGCATGTAGTCGATCATGCCTTGCAGGCCCATGGTCCGGCCGTCTTCGGGGGAGAAGATTTTGCAGATGCCGTAGGCTTCGAGGGCTTTGATTTCTTCGGGCACGATGACGCCGCCGCCGCCGCCGAAGATCTTGACGTGGCCGGCTCCGCGTTCTTCGAGCAGGTCGTGCATGTACCGGAAGAACTCCATGTGCCCGCCCTGGTAGGACGAGACGGCGATGCCCTGGACGTCCTCCTGGATGGCCGTATCGACGATCTCGCGGACGGAGCGGTTGTGGCCCAGGTGGATCACCTCGGCGCCGCCGGCCTGGAGGATGCGGCGCATGATGTTGATGGCGGCGTCGTGCCCGTCGAAGAGGCTGGCGGCGGTGACGAACCGGATCGGGTGCCTGGGCCGGTAGGGCGTGGTCTTTTTCATGGCGAGCGTGGAAGCGCTCCCGGCGCCGCAGGCAGGCGCGCTGCAACGGCAGGAACGATGGATCCGGAAAATCCTTCAAAGACAGGGTATCTCTCCAACGCGCGGGCGGCGGCGAGGTTTTTTTGAGCGAAGCGCCCCGTCGCCGGGTTGTGAACGGAGGCTGTCACCGCCGCCGGTTTTATTGGGGTGGGGAGCCTTACCAAAAGGATGGATGACGAGACGATGCGGCTGTTCCGGCCCTGCATAGTGCGCTGGTGGCTCGTGCTGCTCGCGCTGGCCGCCGTGCCGGCGCAGGCGCAGGCGCCGATGACGCTGCCGCGCCTGGCCGGGCCGGTCGCGCTCGACGGGCCGAGCGACGAGGCGGCCTGGCAGCAGGTGGCGCCGCTGCCGCTGACGATGAGCCTCCCGACCTTCGAGGGCGAGTTCACCGAACGCACGGAAATCCGCGTTGCCTACGACGACGCCTACCTCTACGCCGCCCTCCGCGCCTACGACGCCACGCCCCAAAACATTCGAGGCAACTCTTTGAGTCGGGACCGGGGCAGCGAGAGCGACGACTACTTCGGGCTGATCCTCGATTCGTTCAACGACAACGAGAACGCCCTCGCCTTCTTGACCACCCCCGCCGGCATCCGCGTCGACTGGACGATCTTCAACGACGCCCAGTTCGACGGCGGAGCGATGCCCATCAACGAGAGCTGGAACACCTTCTGGGACGCGGCGGTGAGTGTCACCGACGCAGGCTGGTTCGCCGAGATGCGCATTCCGTTTTCCAGCCTGCGCTTTCAGGACGCCGGCGGGCGCGTGGTGATGGGGCTTTCGACCTGGCGATGGATTTCGCACAAGAGCGAGTTACAGACCTTCCCGGAGGCGCCGCCGAAGTGGTTCTTCAGCCACATCAAGCCCTCCATCATGCGGGACGTCGTCTTCGAAGGCGTCCAAAGCCGCAAGCCCCTCTACCTGACGCCCTACGCCCTCGGCGGCCTGGGCCAGGCGGCGGATCTCAACGCCGCCGAAACCGCCTACGAGCGCCACGACGACGTCGCCCGCGACCTCGGCCTCGACCTCAAGTACGGCCTGACGAGCAACCTGACGCTCGACCTGACGCTCAACACCGACTTTGCGCAGGTGGAGGCCGACGACCAGCAGGTCAACCTGACGCGCTTCTCGCTCTTCTTCCCCGAAAAACGGCTGTTCTTCCAGGAGCGATCGAGCATCTTCGACTTCAACACCGGCGGCGCCACGCGCCTGTTCTACAGCCGCCGCATCGGCCTCTCGGACGAAGGCCCCGTCCGCATCTACGGCGGCGCTCGCCTCGTGGGCCGCCTCGGCCGTTGGGACGTGGGCCTGCTCGACGTGCAGACGGCCCGCTCGGACGCGTTGCCCTCCGAGAACTTCGGCGTGCTGCGCCTGCGCCGGCAGGTGCTCAACGCCTACTCCTACGCCGGCGGCATGCTCACGAGCCGCCTCGGCCCCGGCGGCGCCTACGACCTCGCCTACGGCCTCGACGGCGTGCTGCGCCTCTTCGGGGACGACTACCTGACGTTCAGCCTGGCGCACACACTCGAAGATTCGCTGGTGCAGGTGGGCCGCGCCTCGCCCTTCGACGCCGGGCTGGCGCGCGTGCGCTGGGAACGACGCTCCAACGAAGGCCTGGGCTACGCCGGGGAGGTCAAGGCGTCCGGGGCGCACTTCGATCCGGGCGTGGGCTTTGCGCTGCGCACCGACGTGACGCAGGCGAGCGGCCAGCTTGCCTACACCGTGCTGGCCGGCGAGGCGTCGTCGTTTTTTCAGCACCAGGTCGCGCTGGCCGGCGCGGCGTTCCTGCGCAACGGCGACGGCTCGGTGGAGTCGGCGGAGGTCGGCCCCTCCTACCTCTTTTCGTTGAAGTCGGGCGCCTTCGGCGTGGTCAACCCGAAGGTGTCGTTCGAGGATCTGCGCGAGCCGTTCGAGTTGTCCGACGACGTCGTGATTCCGGCGGGGCGCTACACGTTCTTCGGGGTCGCGGGCGCCTTCCAGCCGCCGCCCCGGCTCTTCCGCCCGGCGCTCTCGTTCGAGGCCGGATCTTTCTACGACGGCTGGCGCGTCACGGCGAGCTTCAGCCCGGCCTGGACGCTCTCGCGCTACCTCGAACTCAGCGGCGAGTACCAGCTCAACCGGGCGCGCTTCCCCGACCGCGACGCGCGTTTCGACGCCGACCTGTTCCGGCTGCGCGCCACCGCCGCGCTCGACGCGCACCTCTCGGCCAGTACCTTTGCGCAGTACAACACCTTTACGGACGCCGTCGTCGTCAACGTGCGCCTGCGCTACAACGTGCGTGAGGGTCACGACCTCTACCTGGTCTACAACGAAGCCCTCAACACCGACCGCCGCGCCGAAGCGCCGCCGCTGCCGCTGACGGAGAGCCGGACGATCCTGGTCAAGTACACTTACACGTTTGTGCTGTGAGCCAGCACCGGTCCGAAAACCCCCGCAGGAGATCCGGCGTATCCACGGTCAGGATAACCCGCCGATCCGACATGAAAAAAGCCGCTTTCCCGATCCTGGGCGAGATCGACCGCCTCAAGGCCGACCTCGACGCGCTCAGACCGCTCGATCCGGAGATCGAACGGCGCGTCATGGATAAGCTCCGTCTCGACTGGAACTACAACTCCAATGCGATTGAGGGCAATACACTTACGCTGGGAGAAACGAAGATCTTTCTACTGGAAGGACTTACGGCAAAAGGTAAACCGCTCAAAGACCACCTCGACATTAAGGGCCACGACGAGGCCATTGATTTACTACTCCGTTTTGTTCGCGATGAGGAAACGCTCAAAGAGAAAGACGTTCGTGCCTTCCATAAGATTTTGCTCAAAGAACCCTATGAACTGGACTCGGTAACGCCTGATGGCAAGATCGTCAAGCGCCGCATCGAGCTTGGTCGCTACAAGACGATGCCCAACCACGTCAGAACGGCTACGGGTAAGATCCACTACTACGCTACGCCGGAGGAGACGCCCATCAGGATGCAGGAATTGATGGATTGGTACCGACAGGAAGAAGCTAAGGGAGACATACATCCCGTCCTTATCTCGACCCTGTTCCATCACCGATTTACAGAAATCCACCCCTTCGACGACGGCAATGGCCGTATGGCGCGGATCTTGAGCAATCTCATTTTGATGAGGCATGGTTATCCGCCCGTCGTCATAAAACAGGAAAGGCGGGACGAATACCTCTACGCCCTTCGTCAGGCTGATGAGGGTGAGTACGGACCCCTTGTGGCGTTCATGGGCACGGAATTGATCCATTCGATGGACCTGTATAAACGGGCGGCAGCGGGTGAAGACATCTACGAACTTGGTGACTTCGATAAGAAGCTGGCGCTACTGAGGCAACAGATTGATTCTTTGGAGACGGAAACTCCCCCGGCGAAGACCATAGCTTTGCAATCCGATCTTTTTAAGAATCTAATCGAGCCGCTTTTCAGGAAGCTACATCCTCGATATCAGGAGATCGACCGATTCTTTCAGACAACCCAGAGTCGATATCAGTTGAAGGGGAAGGACATTGGGCAGGAACATCGAGTTGAGCGAGGAACATATCTTACAGCCATAGAAAAAAAATTGCTAAGCGATGATATTTCATTCGTCATGCTACAGGACACATGGAAAAGCTTTAGTCTCAACATAGAAAAGGCTCTGTCGTGCACGATCAACGTCTGGTTTAAGCCTTACGAATATGAACTCGAATACATTATCCCCGGAGTAGACAGATCGCCTACCCTCTTGACGAAAGGAGGTTACAATGAGACGATCGTACGGGAGCAGATCGACAGGTACGCGCGAGTTATCCTCGAAGGGATCTACAAGGCTTTAGAGCGATTGACGGAAGAGCGCATCGAAAGGCAGGAGACTTTGCAGAACAAGAAAGACGAAACGGATTGAGCGGTCCGGAGCTTCACTGCTCAAACGCCACCGCCAGGTAGCAATCGTCGCGTTCGGCGAAGCGGCTGTGCAGGGTCGTCCCGCCGGCGACGTGTACGAGGGCGGCCTGCGCGGGCCAGTCGATCTCCAGGCGGAGTTTTTTGGGCGAGAGGCGGAAGCCCGTGCGCAGCGCCTTGAGCGTGGCCTCCTTGAGCGTCCAGCAGAGGACGTGGGCGCGGGTGCGGTCGAGCGGCAGCGCCGCCAGCGCCTCGCGTTCGTCTGCGCGGAGCAGGAAGCGCGGCAGGTCCGGGTGGCGCTGCGCGATGCGTTCGAGGTCGATGCCGACGGCGCGGGGCGCCACGGCGGCCACGGCGTGCGCGCCCGAATGCGCGATGGAGAGTTGGAGGCCGGCCCCCGGCACGTCCACGGCGCCGTCGTCGGCCACGGCCAGGGGCACCTGCGCCGGGTCGAGGCCCAGGCGTTCGGCCAGCAGCGTCCGTGCGGCGGCCCTGCCCAGCACGAACTCCCGCTGCCGCCCCGCGTGCCGGTACGAGGCCAGGCGGACCCGCTCCTCCTCCGACAGCAACACCTCCAACGCGCCGGCCTGCGCCGGGTCGTAGGTCATCCAGCGGATGGCGATGTCGGCGGGCAGGTGCATCCGGGTCGATTCGTCCGTCGTCTTACGGCAAGGGGCAGCGAGGACGCTTCCCCTCTGCCCCTGCCGTCGTGTCGGTCGGCGCGGTGTTTAGCCGGTGGCTGCCGCGTAGTTGCGGGCGACCTGCGGCCAGTTGACCACGTTCCACCAGTTGGAGACGTAGTCGCCCCGGCGGTTCTGGTAGTGCAGGTAGTAGGCGTGTTCCCACACGTCGAGGCCCAGGATGGGCGTGTGGCCCTGCATGTAGGGGCTGTCCTGGTTGGCCGTCGAGTAGACGTGCAGCTTGCCGCCGCCGTCGAGGACGAGCCAGGCCCAGCCGCTGCCGAAGCGGGTGCCCGCCGCGCCCGAGAACTTTTCTTTGAACTGATCGAACGAGCCGAAGGCGCCGTTGAGCGCGTCGGCCAGCTCGCCGGTGGGTGCGCCGCCGGCGCCGGGCGCCATGACGGTCCAGAAGAGGCTGTGGTTGGCGTAGCCGCCGCCGTTGTTGCGCACCGCCGTGCGGATGCCTTCCGGCACGCGCTCGATGTGGCGCAGGATGTCCTCGACGGATTTGTTTTGCAGATCCGCGTGGCCTTCGAGGGCCTTGTTGAGGTTGTTGGTATAGCCCTGATGGTGCTTGCCGTGGTGGATCTCCATCGTGCGCGCGTCGATGTACGGTTCGAGTGCGTCGTGGGCGTACGGCAGCGCAGGTAAGGTAAAAGCCATAGGGGGGTTCCTCCTTGTTTTGTCCTGGTGAATCCAACGTATGGGGGGTGAGCTTGAGGGAGATTTAACGGGGTGGGGCGGCGATATGTTTTCGGCGGGTGAGGCTGCCTTTCGGGGGCGTTACACTTTTTTTCGGAAGGCTGACACATCTTTGCTATTTCCTGCTTAATTTCGCTGCCGCTTGCTTTAAAGCAATTTCCGTCTTTTTTTGCGTCTCTGAGACCTCGGCTCTGGCGCAGGCCACGACGGAAACTGCCCACGCACGCGGCGGCATGAATCTGACGTGCCATTCGTCACCGACACCGGGTAGGGTGTAGACAGAGAAGGAGTGCTGCGGAAATCCCGAACCATAATCACCGTGCTATTACCATCATCCTGAGGAGGCACATGCACTACAAGCGCTACAACCCCATTCCGATGGCCGTCCTGCTGGTGGCCGCCCTGCTGTGGCTGCTGCCGCACCAGGCCCTCGCCCAAGAATCCGTGGTCGAAGCCGCCCGCGCAGGTCTGCAGGCTACCCCCCACGAGCTGACCCTGACCGCTCCGCAGGCCCCGGCCAAG
>JBFGTT010000155.1:0-7374 GCA_041565995.1 Rhodothermales bacterium | reverse complement strand
ATGACCGAACTCTTCGGCGGCTTCGCTCCGGTCTTCTACGCCGCCTACCGCGCAGCGTGGCCGCTGGAGACGGGCTACGCCGAGCGGCGCGAGGTCTACAACCTCTACCACCTCCTCAACCACCTCAACCTTTTCGGCGGCGGCTACGCCGAGGCCGTGGCCTCGATCTTGAAGCGCTTCTGCTGAGGCCGGATGGTTCGTCGCCCTCCGCTCCTCGTCCCCCGCCTTCCGCATTCCTCACTCTGCCGTCGCCGGCACCGGGGCGGGCTGGCCGGCGTAGGGCAACTCGAACCAGAACCTCGTGCCGCGCCCGACGGTGCTCTCGACGTGGACCTGCTCGCCGTGGGCCTGCAAGATCTGCTTGACGATGCTCAGGCCCAGCCCCGTGCCGCCGCTCTTGCGCGAACGGTCGGGATCGACGCGGTAGAAGCGCTCGAAGATGCGTTCGAGGTGCTCTTCGGGGATGCCTCGCCCGTTATCGACCACCTCGATGCGCACCTTGTCGAGCCGGCGGCGGAAGCGGCAGCGGACGGTCCCTTTGTCCGAGTAGGCGATGGCGTTGTCGATCAGGTTGGTGAAGACCTGCCGGATGCGGTTGCGGTCGGCCCGGACCATGCTGTGCGGGTTCTCGACGACGAGCCGGATGCCCTTTTCGGCGGCCTTCGGGCGCAGCATCTCGGCCACCTCTTCGACCAGTTCTTCGAGGTCGAAGACGCTGGCTTTGATCATGTCCTCGCGGTATTCGAGGCGGGCGATTTCGATGAGGTCGTTGAAGAGGGTGTTGAGCCGTTGCAGGTTCGTCAGGCCCTTTTCGGCGTAGCGCTGGCGCATCTCGTCGCTCAGCTTGGGCGAGCCGAGGGCTTCGAGGTAGCCGCTGATGGCAAAGATGGGGTTGCGCACCTCGTGCGAGACGTTGCCGATGAACTCGCTCTGCAAGTGCGTCAGCCGTTCCAACTCCTCGATCTTCTCGCGGAAGCCGTCGGACATCCGGTTCAGGCTCTTGGCCAGGTCCTGGATCTCGGCGGCGCGCGTCTCGACGCGGATGTCTTCGTCGAGCTGGCCCTGGCTGATGTTGTGGGCGCTGTTGCGGATGGCCTGGAGCGGGCGGGTCACTTTGTCGGAGGCCACCCAGCTACCCACCAGCGCCATCAGCAGCGCCATCACCATGCCCAGCACCAGCGTCAGTTGCATGCTGCGCACCAGGGCGAAGAGCAGCGGTTCGGGCTGCTCGACGCGCAGGGTCAGCCCCGAGGCAGGCCGCTCGATCTTGACCGAGACCGTGCGCGGACGCCCCAGGCCCTGGCGCGGCGCGTGCCAGACCTCGCCCGCCGGCTGTGCCGCCAGCGCGGCGGCGCTCAGGCGCTGCCCGGCCTCCAGAAACACGCCGCCGCGCACGTCCCAGCGCACCGCCCCCTCGCGGGCCATCGTCAGGCGCAGGGCGCTCAGGCGGCTCAGGTCGCCGGCAACCTGCCGGCGGGCCGGGACGTCTTCGACCTCTTCGAGGGACACCGCGATGCGCTCGGCCTGCTCGACGAGCGTCTGCACCATCGCCTCTTCGATCTGCACGCGCAGCATGAAGGTCACGTAGAGGCCCACGCCCACCACCGCCAGCCCCACCAGCAGCGCAAAGGTCAGGAACATCCACCGCTGCGTCGAGGCGCGGGGCGGAAAAACCAGATGCCAGAGCCGTCGGTACCAGCGCATGTTTCCCTTGCGGAGGGCGCGCCCGGAGGCCGCCTGCCGCCCTCCCGCCTCAGGCGTCGTCGGCGTCGGCGCCTTGCACAAAGCGGTAGCCGACGCCGCGCACCGTCTGGATGTGCCTGGCGAAGGCGCCGAGCTTCTCGCGCAGGTTCTTGATGTGGGCGTCTACGGTGCGCTCGGTGACCATCATGGCGTCCTTCCAGATAGTCTCCAGGAGTTGCTGCCGCGTGAAGGCTTTGCGCGGATGGCGCACCAGGTAACGCACCAGTTCGAACTCGGTAAGCGTCAGGCCCAGGTCCTTGCCGTCGAGCGAGGCGCGGTACTCGTCCTCGTAGATCGTCAGACCCTCGACCTGCAACGTCTTGCTCTCCTCGACGCCGGAGCGGCGCAGCACCGCCTTGACGTGCGCCACGATGACCTGCGGCGAGACGGGCTTGGTCAGGTAGTCGTCGCCGCCGAGCATCAGGCCCTTGATCTGATCCTCTTCTTCGATCTTGGCGCTCAGGAAGATGATCGGGATCGTCTCGGTCTCGACGCGTGAGCGCAGGCGCTCGCAGACCTCGTAGCCGTCGAGGCCCGGCAGCATGATGTCGAGCAGGATCAGGTCGATCTCCTGGGAGACCCGCTCCAGGGCTTCTTCGCCGTCGTAGGCCTTGTGCACGTTGTAGCCTTCCTCTGCCAGGAAATGGCTGACGACCTCGACGACGTCTTCTTCGTCATCGACGACCAGGATGTTGATTTCGGAGGGTTCGGATGTGGTGGTTGCCATGCTGCACGTTGCGAGTTAGGATGAGCGAAGGTCCGAGGCCGGTGCTTCAACGAAACAGCGGTGCGACTAGGTTTCGCAGCCCCGCCTGCGATGCGGACGCCTTACACCGGGCAGTTTACGTAAATCTAAGAAGATTTGCCGGGAAGGACGAAACGACGCGTCGAGGAAACAACGCGTCACCGATCAGATCGTTCTCTCGTCGATGCGTCCGCTCGCCGGTTCGCCGCGTCCCTCACCGTCCCTTCAAGCGTCCACGTAGCGGCGCGGCACGCGGGCCGAGATGCCGCAGCAGATCTCGTACGTGATGGTTTCGGCCCATTGCGCCACCTCGAACGTCGTCGGGCCGCCCGCGCCGAAGAGGACCACCTCGTCGCCTTCGCCGACGGCGTCGCCGGGGCCGCCGGGAGCGCCCAGGTTCACCATGAACATGTCCATGCAGACGAGGCCGGCCACGGCGTAGCGCCGCCCGCGCAGGCCCACCTCGGCCCGGTTCGAGAGCAGGCGGGGGTAGCCGTCGGCGTAGCCTGCGCCCACGGTGGCGATGCGCGAGCGCCGCGCGGCGCGCCAGGTGCGGCGGTAGGAGAGCGTGGTGCCCGCCGCCACGGTCTTCACCTGCACCACGCGCGAGCTCAGGCGCATCAGCGGGCGCAGGCCGGCGCGCGGCGGCGCGGTCGCCAGGCCGTAGAGGGCGATGCCCACGCGCGCCAGCGCCCGGTCGAAGGCGAGGCTTTGCGGCAGGTGGAAGAGGGCGCCGCTGTGGGCTACGTGCACGTGCTCGAAGGCCTCGCCCAGCGTCTTGCGGAGCGGCTCGAAGCGTTCGAGTTGTTCGAGGGCGAAGGCGTCGGCTTCGTCGGTGGCCGTAGCCAGGTGCGTCTCCAGGCCGGCCAGCGTCACACCCGGCGCAGCTTCGAGCAGCCGCACCACGGCCTCGGCCTCCTCCGGCGGCAGGCCCAGGCGCCCCATGCCGGTATCGACCTTCACGTGCGCGCGCAGCGGCCCTGCCTGCCGCGCCGCCGCCGCCACGGCCTCGGCCACGGCGCGCGAGGGCACGGTGACGTCCAGGCGGTGCCGCGCGTAGGCGGGCAGGTAGGCGGGCAGGGGGGCGCTCAGCACCAGGATCGGCTCGTCGAGGCCCGCCCGGCGCAGCGCCATGCCCTCGGGCACCGTCGCCACGGCGAAATGCCGCACGCCTTCCTCCCGGAGCACCCGCGCCACCGGCACGGCGCCGTGCCCGTAGGCGTCGGCCTTGACCACGCCCATCAGCCCGGCCTGCCCCGCCCGCGCCCGCAGCACGCGCACGTTGTGCCGCAGGTGCCCCAGGTGGACCTCGGCCATCGTCGGCGCCAGGGCGGCGTCCTGCGCCGCGTCGCGGTCTACGTCGGAGAGGGGCACTTAGAAGACGATCTGGGCCTGGAGTACGACGAGGTGCTGCCGTGGGCCGTCTTCGGGAAAGCGGCCTGCGTAGGCGACGCTGAGGCGTTCGTGCTGGTAGGGCCGCCCGCGTAGCGCGCTGAGGCTGAAGCTGGCCCCGGCCACGGCAAATGTATCCCCGGTGCCGCTGCGGTTGACGTTGGGCAGGAACTGCTCGACGCGGGCGAAGACCTCGGCGGCCGGGTGCACCCGCGCCGCGCCCAGCAGGGCATAGCCCAGCGTGTGCTGATCCCGCACCTCCACCGTGACGCCCTCCACCGTCTCGTACCGGACGCCGACGACGTCGGCCTTGAGGCGGACCGGCTGGCTGCCGGGCACCGCGCCCCAGTAGAGGTGCCCCGCGTAGCTGACGTACTCCCGGCCCCGGCCCTCGGCTTCGGTGTTGGGATTGCGCGCGCCGTTGAAGGCGACGTACCCGCCCACCTCGACGCCCTTGAGCGCCGCCGGGGTGAGCGTGCCGTAGACGCTGACGGCCAGGTCGCGCAGGCCCCGGTCGGCCCCGCCGGTAGCGTCGCCGGTGACGGCCTCGCGAAAGTTGCCGCGCGCGCGGTCCCAGTTGCCGTCGCCGTTGTGGAGGAAGACGAGGACCTCGCCCTGCGGGGTGCGGTAGCGGAGGTCGAGGCCGAAGTCGCGCCCGTCGGCTCCGACGGTTCGCGCCGCCCAGATTTCGGCGACGGCGGCGCGGTCGATGGCGTCGATCAGGGGCGCGGGCGTGAGGATCATGGCGCGGGGCTGCGCACTCGCCATGCGTCCCAGGCGCAGGCGCAGCCTTTCGTTGAACTGGTAGAAGGCGAAGGCGTCGAGGGCCTGCACCGTGCCCCCCGCGCCGTCCACCTGGAGGTAGAAGCCCGCGCGGGGGCCTACCGCTCCGTTGACTTGCAGCCGGGCGCGGCGGATGCCGTAGCCGACGCGCTCGCGTTCGGCGGGGGCGTTCGTCGTCCAGCCGTAGCTCAGGCGGGATTGGAAGACGCCGCCGAGGCGGACGCGCAGGTCGGGGCCGCCCGTCGTGACGGTCTCTTCCTGGGCGTGGGCCGCCTGGCTCAGCAGCGTCAGCAGCATCAGCAGCACCGGCAGGCTGCAGGCCGGCAGACGCACAGGGGCAGCGGGGAAAGCGGACACGGGAAGACCTCGCAGGTTGGTTACGACGACGCCGGATGATACTGCAAACGCGCTCCGCCCGCAACCGGGTTACGCGGGGACGAAATCGTACTGAAGCGTTCCTACATCCGTACCGTTCCGCATTGCCTTCAGGTTTTGATGCGGTGTGGGGGGGTGGGTGTATGGGCGTGTGGGAGATTTTTTTACGCCCATCCTCCTATCCCCCCATCCTCCCAACCTTCCGCGCTTCAAGGAGACGCCCAGGCAGGGACGACGTCGAGGTGCACGTCGAAGACCAGCAGCACCAGCGTGTAGGTCAGCGCCGTGATCAGCAGCAGGAAGAGCACGTTGAGCACGATGCCCGCGCGGGCCATCTGCGGCACCGGCACGCGCCCGCTGCCGAAGACGATAGCGTTGGGCGGCGTCGCCACGGGCAGCATAAAAGCGCAACTGGCGCCGAGCACCGCAGGCACCGTCAGCAGCAGCGGGTTCTGGCCGATGCCCACGGCCAGCGCCGCCAGCACCGGCAGAAACGTCGCCGTCGTGGCCGTGTTGCTCGTCAACTCGGTCAGCAGCACCACCACCGCCGTGACCACCAGCGTGATGAGCAGCACCGGCAGAAAGCTCATGCCGCCGAGCGCCTCGCCGATCCACGTCGAGAGGCCCGTCCGTGTGAAGGCCGCCGCCAGGCTCAACCCGCCGCCGAAGAGGATGAGCGTGCCCCAGGGCAGCCGCCGCGCGGCCTCCCAGCTATGTACGAACACGCCCTGGCGCAGCCGCACGGGGATCACGAAAAGCACCAGGCCGCCCGCCATCGCGATGCCGGCGTCCGTGATGCCGGGGATCACCTTCTCGACCAGGGGACGGATGATCCAGAGCAGGGCCGTCAGCGCGAAGACCACGGCCACCCAGCGCTCGCCCCGCGCCATCCGCCCCAGCCGCGCCAGCCGGTCGGCCAGCAGCGCCTCGATGCCGGGCAAAGCGGCCAGGCGCAGCGGGAAGATCACCCGCGTCAGCAGCAGGAACGTCAGCGGCAAGCCGACGGCCACCAGCGGCAGCCCCACCCCCATCCACTGCGTGAACGTGATCGTCCGCCCGTACGTCTCTTCGATGAACCCGGCCAGCAGCGCGTTGGGCGGCGTCCCGATGAGCGTTGCCATCCCGCCGATGTTGCAGCCGTAGGCGATGCCCAGCAGCAGCGCCAGCGCGAAGCGTTCGTGCGCCAGGCCCTCCGCCTCGGCGTCTTCGGCCAGCTGAACCACCGACAGCCCGATGGGCAGCATCATCATGGCCGTGGCCGTGTTGCTGACCCACATGCTCAGGAAGGCTGCCGCCAGCATGAAGCCGGCCACCATCGCGCGCGGCCCCGTCCCCATCAGCCCGATGATGCGCAGGGCCAGGCGCCGATGCAGCCCCCATCGCTGCATGGCCGTGGCGATCAAAAAGCCGCCCAGAAACAGGAAAATCAGCGGGTTGGCATAGGGCACGGCGGCCTCCTCCATCGTCCCGATGCCCAGGACGGGGAAGAGCACCAACGGCAGCAGCGACGTAGCCGGGATGGGCAGCGCCTCCGAGATCCACCACACCGCCATCAGCACCGCCACCGCCGCCGTGTGCCACCCCGCCGCCGAGAGACCCTGCGGCGCCGGCAGCAACAGCATCAACACGAACAACGCCGGCCCCAGGACCAGCCCCACCCGGTGCCGCGCGCCGTACGCCTCGCCTTCGTGGTGCGGAGCTTCCATGCAGTCAGGAGATCAGGGGCAGGGGATGGGAAGCGATCAGCTTTCAGCGAGAGATGCTTTAAGCTGACCGCTGAAAGCTCTGGTCCGCTACTTCACCACCGTCAGGCGACCCGTGCCGGTGAACGTCTCGGCGGCGGCGCGGGCCACGACGCGGTAGAAGTAGACGCCGGAGGCCAGCGCGCCGGTGTCGAGTGAGAGCGCGCGGCGGGTGCCGGCCTCCAACGGCTGCGAGGGCGTCGCCAGCACGCGGCGGCCCAGCAAGTCGTAGACTTCGACGTGCACGCGGGCCG
Organism: Rhodothermales bacterium; assembly: GCA_041565995.1. Classification (GTDB taxonomy): domain Bacteria; phylum Bacteroidota; class Rhodothermia; order Rhodothermales; family JBFGTT01; genus JBFGTT01. Next base: position 340 of record JBFGTT010000155.1, on the reverse strand, counting down.
CCTGCGGCAGATCCACCTGAAGGGTCGTCGCCGGGTTGAAAGGGTTGGGGTAGTTACCCAGCACGGCAAACCGGCGGGGGAGGTCCCCGGCCTCCAGGCCCGTCGCTGTGTCGTCGCCGAGGACGACGCGCGCCGTGGGGCCGGCGGTCGTCAGGCTGCCGTCGGTGCTGAGCACGCGGTGGTAGGCCGTCACGTGCTGGCTCGGCGTGATGCCGTGCGCGCGCAGGGCTGCTTCGAGGGCGCCCAGCGTCGTCTCCGTCTGCGTCGCCGCCGACGGGGCCGAGGCGAAGATCACCGTGCCGAAGCCGGGGTCGAGGGCGAGTTGCCAGCGGTAGTAGAT